>SPBY01000168.1 GCA_004525825.1 Bacteroidia bacterium | reverse complement strand
TTTGGGCTGGCCAACATCAATAAAGAATCCGATGAATCCACAGTGAAAAATCGGGGTCTTCAAGTGTTTTTTGGCGTCACTTTTCCTTTTGGCCCGAAATGAACCGAATAAATTCATCTACTCCGCCATCGAATAATCAGACTTCACTTTCAAATTCGTTTTAAAACAGTTTCTTTGAACCTGCCAATGGCAAGAAAATAAGTTGTTATATCATCTGTTTTAGGCCATTTGCTTTGTCACGCTTCTAAGAATATCTGATGATTATTATGACAAAATAGTATGAAAAATTTATCCTGGAGACTCACAGCTATTTCTATGGCTGTAATCCTTTCAATTACCTCCATTCAAGTAGGCGCCCAAATAAATGACCCGAAATCTTTAGAAGGAATTTGGCTCGGAAAAGTAGAGATTCCAAATGCTGCAGTTCTTAGAATGGGCATCATAGTAAACAGCGATGGTTCGGCAGCTTTCAACATTATTGACCAGGCCACCGGCAATATACCCATCGATGAAGTATTGTATGCAGGCGATACGGTAAGCTTCAAAATTAACAGGCTGGGGATTACCATAAGTGGGCCCATGAGTTCCGATAAAGATTCCATTGCAGCTCAGTTCATACAAAGGGGCGGAAAGTTTACGCTGAACCTCGGTTTGGTACACGAATTACCCCAGTTAAACAGACCTCAAACCCCCAAAGAACCTTTTGGATATGCCAGTGAGGAAGTAGACTTTGAGAATAAACCTGCGGGTGTGAAATTGCAGGGAACACTCACTTTGCCTGAATCAGAGGCAAAAGTCCCGGCAGTAGTGCTGCTTACTGGTTCAGGAAAACAGGGCCGGGACATGGATATAGGGGGACATAAGCATTTTTGGGTGATTGCTGACTATTTGACGAGAAAGGGTATTGCGGTTTTACGCATGGACGACAGAGGTTATGGGGGTTCCACGGGCGATTTTGGCAACTCCACTACGGGCGACTTTGCGATGGATGCTCTGGCCGCCGTGGATTATTTGAAAAGTCGCAAAGAAATTGATGTGAACCAGATTGGATTGATCGGGCATAGCAAGGGTGGAGCCATCGCCATAATAGCCGCCAGCCAGTCTGCCAATGTTAAATTCATCGTTTCACTCTCGGGAGGTATTGTGAATTTTGGAGATATCGTTATCACTCAGTTAACGGATCGCTTAAAATCGCAAAATGTACCGGAAGCTAACATTGCACTGGAAATGGAGTGGAGAAGAAAACTATACGAAATAGTCAGAGAACCCACTGATTCGGCAACGGCCGCCCAAGAAATGTGGAAGGCCTACAGGGAATTATCAGAAGAAGATACTAACACGATGAATTGGCCTGAAGACCGTATGAGTCATATGGTATCACAGTTATTGAGCCCATGGTGGAGGTATTCCATATCCATGGATGTAGTCGCCTTATATATGGAACTGGATCGCCCCGCTCTTCTGCTTTTTGGAGAAAAGGATGTGCAGGTAACTGCCGCTGATAATATGGCATTGATTGAAGATGCTGTGAAATCCAACAACCTTACCAATATTACGATTCAGTTTATCGAAGGTGTGAATCATTTATATCAAACGGCAGGCACCGGCTCGGAATATGAGTACGTACAGATTGAAGAAACGATTTCG
Source organism: Bacteroidia bacterium (assembly GCA_004525825.1). Taxonomy (GTDB): domain Bacteria; phylum Bacteroidota; class Bacteroidia; order Bacteroidales. The sequence goes on along the minus strand of SPBY01000168.1, from coordinate 4,940 downwards.
CCTGAAGTGCTAAGTCTTATTACCGATTGGATTTTGAAGAGTAAAAACTAAATTACATCAGTACGATCCCCGATTTGCGGCAATGATCGTGCATTTGTCCGGGCCAGAGGCTTGCCTGTACCTCCCCGATATGGGCTTTCCTCAAGAAATACATGCAGAGGCGCGATTGCCCGATGCCACCCCCCACCGATTCGGGGTACTCCCCTGCCAGGAGCCTTTTGTGGAAGAGCAATTCCTGGCGCTCACTTTTTCCCTGGATTTCCAGTTGCCTGAGAAGGGCTTCTTTGTCCACCCTGATTCCCATGGATGAAAGTTCAAAGGCGCTCCCCAGGATCGGGTTCCATATCACAATGTCTCCATTGAGCCCACGATAACCATTTTCGGTTTTGGTGGACCAGTCATCGTAGTCGGGGGCCCTTCCGTCGTGTGGTTCGCCATTGGCTAATTCCCCCCCGATGCCTATAATAAAAACTGCTCCGTGTTCCTTGACTATTCTTTGTTCCCTCTCTTTGGGCCCCAGTCCCGGAAAGCGGTCCAGCAGCTCCTCTGCATGAATAAAGTGTATATCCTCGGGCAACATGGGGACGATCTCGGGGTGGTTCTCGTAAACGATGAATTCGGTCCGCTTAATCACTGCGTAAATGCGTCGAACTATGTCTTTGAGGTAGGCAATGTTGCGTTCTTCGGGCAGAAGAATTTTCTCCCAATCCCACTGGTCCACATAGATGGAATGAATATTGTCAAGCTCCTCGTCGGGCCTCAATGCATTCATATCGGTATAGATCCCGTAAGAGTTGGCAATCTCGTAATCGGCCAGCATCATCCTTTTCCACTTGGCCAGGGAATGCACGATCTCCGCCACCGTACCATCCATGTCCCTCACTTCGAAGGAAACCGGCCTTTCAATGCCGTTCAGATCGTCGTTGATCCCTGTTCCACGTTGTACGAACAAAGGGGCTGTCACCCTTCTCAGTTTCAGCTCTGCTGCCAGGTTCGACTCAAAGAAGTCCTTTACCATCTTAATGGCCCTTTCAGTCTCTTTCAGGCTAAGACTGGATTTGTAGTTACGGGGAATGACCAATTTCATCAGAATATCAGTTTGAAAGTTAAATAAGGATACAAATAACAGATTAATATTTTAAAATTCATAATTATTTCATATTGAAATTATTTCAGCCTGATATCTGGAATAACACCACACTACAAGCTATGACAATCCAGTTCCGGTGTATCTTTTGGCCCTTTTACCCGTATACCCCATCGGTTACGCAACCTTTTGGCAGTAAAATGCCTCATAAGTGTAGTAAGTGCGCAGATCTGATACAAAAAATAAGTAGGGTAGCCGAGGTCACCTTCGGTATAGATAAAATAGCAAATATGAAAAGTATCGGAAAAATATTGTTTTTTGCCTTTTTCATTCTCTCCATGTTCTTATTAAAACCGAGACAGGATGTGGTTTTTGAGGCCATTGATGTATCCCAATATATCAAGCTATTTGAAGAAGACAGGGACTTTGTACTTTGTATTGACGAAAACGGCATCTTTACAGGCACTTACAGCATATTGGCAGACACCGTGTTTCTTTCCTACAAGGAGCAGTTGGAAAGCTCAATGGCTCCAACGGCTCTCAGGCAATCAGCTTTTCAGACACTGCCTAAGAAGCTGTACATTGATGAAAGTGCTTCTAAGATCGAATCCTCGGATGGCCAATTGTTTACTGCCGAAATCTCCCTGGATATGAGAGAGAAGTCTTACGAGGCCACAGCTTACAGCCCAAGCGAATTGGAGAGTTACAGAGCACAAATTCTGGCCATTGTGGGAATTAAATAAAAAGATGGCAAATAGGATAGTGTTGCTAAGCGCTTTTCTGCTGGTAGGTTTTAACCTGAAGAATTGCGAACAACAGATGGATGAAGAATTGTCTTTCAATGATCAAGACTTCTATAAGCTTCATATATCGCCCAAAAATCCAGGCAGTGAGGATCAAATTTTACTCATAGAAAATACATGCGGCATTGAACCCGAACCCATCCTGAGTTATAAGGGAATGCAAATAATCTACAAACGTTACTTCAATAGCTTAATGGGTGCGCCCTGCCGCCCTACGCTCGACACCACAATCATTGGTCCGCTAAATTCCGGGTCTTATGAGCTGGTGCATTGGGTCATTGATAAAAATCATCTCCTGAAGGATAGCATTATCTCAGTGGATACCATTGCCTTTGTGGTCACTGATTGATTCGTTCACCCCCGGCTCCTCTCCAATGCAGTCATGTCCTTACTAAACAGGATTTCCTATCTTTGGTAGAGAATCTACACCAAGTATAATGGTTCAGATTTCATAATTACATTCCTATGGAATTAGTCGGCGAAGAGAGCATTGCAGTTCTTCCATTCAGAAACATAAGCTCTGATAAGGAGAATGAATACTTCAGCGACGGAATCACTGAAGAAATAATTAACGCGCTGACCAAGGTTGAAGGATTAAATGTCATTGCGCGCTCATCTGCTTTTACATTTAAAGATCAGAATACCGATCCTAAAAAGGTTGGGGCCCAGCTTGGCGTTGCATATATTCTTGAGGGCAGTGTAAGAAAATCCGGGAATAAGGTTAGAGTGACTGCTCAGTTAATCAAAGTCTCCGATAGCTTTCATGTTTTTTCAGAGGTATATGACCAGGAGTTAAAAGACATTTTTGAAGTCCAGGATGATATTGCAAATAAAATTGTCAGGAAGTTCACAGAGAATATTGGTGTTCCTGAAATGAGCAAGAAACTGATCTCCTCGTCCACAAAGAATATTGAAGCCTACGAACTATACCTTAAGGGGCGGTACAACCTGAGCAAAGGCTCACTGGAAGCGACAAAAGTCGCTATCCAGTATTTTGAAGTGGCATTGCTGAAGGATAAGAATTTCGTTTTGCCAATTACCGGTTTGGCGGCGTGCTACACATTCCTTGGAGGCTCAGGATTGATGCATGCAAGCCAGGCATTTGAACAAGCAAAAGAATATGCTAATAAAAGCATCTTGATTGACGATAGTGTTCCTGAAACCCATCTTGCCCTGGCAAAGAGTTTCTTCTGGTGTGACTGGGATTTTGATAAAACTGGTAGTTCCATCAGGAAGGCCATTCAGCTTGCCCCGGGGACTTCAGGGATTCACGGTTTCAATTCCATTTATTTATTGGCCACGGGCAAATTGGATGAAGCACTGATAGAAGCACAATTGGCAGCCAAACTGGATCCACTTTCCTTAAATAGCAGATTTCATCTGGGAGAAATATACTACCGGTCAGAGAGATATATTGAAGCCATTGAAATATTTAATGAGATACTTACGGCGAATTCATTCTATACCCAGGCAAGTATTTTCAAAGCCTGGTGTCATTTCTTTTTGGGTGAGTTAAAATCAGCCATAAGCATTTTCAGTCATATACCCATTTCCAGTGAAAACTCGATCACCTTTTTTGGTGGACTGGCATTTGCATATTACAAACAAGGGCAACATGACAAAGTTCTGGAATATCTGCGACGCTTTAATTCTGAGGTCGAAAAAGGGAATCGCTACTGGCTTAATTACAATTATACACTGATCTTTCGCGCCCTGAGTGAACCCGGAAAAATGTTCGAGTATCTTTAAAAGTGCCTGGAAGAAAAAATCACTCCCTTAATATTTATCAAGGTGGATCCGGTGTGGAATGAATTCCGAAGTGATCCTCGCTTCATCGAATTGATAGAAAAATCGTTTGCCCCTGGAAAAAAGGACAGAATGGTATCCATTAAAACAGATACCAAAGAAGAGCTTCTAATCAACCTGAATGAGCTGCTATATATTGAAGCGCAGGAGAATTACTCCAGAGTGGTGTGGACAGAGGGTGATGAAGTAAAAGAAAAATTATTACGCGTTACTTTAAAAAATATTGAGAATCAGGTTGTTGACGATAACATTGTCAGGTGCCATCGTTCATTTATCATAAACACCAAAGTCGGATTTACCATTCTGGGGAACTCAAACGGCTATCACTTAAGATCATCACTTTTCAGCGATACCATTCCTATTTCAAGGAGTCTGGGCAAAGAAATCGTAGACAAAATCAAGGCATAAATATACCTGGTTCTCTAGCATCCTTCCTTAGGACGCCCACATGGATTCCGACCGGGCGAAATTCTATTCCCGCTTATACCATTCATCCCAGATTTTACCACCCATCCCATTTTTTTAACCACTCGTTACAATAGGTATTCAATGCGCTACAGAAAACTAACTCACAGTATTTACCCCCGTACATTTGAGTATAGTTAAAAACTGAAACATTATTTAAAACCTATTAGTTATGAAAACCAAGATGAAATTAATGATCGCATCTACTCTGCTAATAATGAGTGGAACTATGTTTGCTGCATCTTTGCCCAGTGATGATTCCAACGATGATAAAAATGTAAAGAAAGCAAATAAGACAATTCTAATGTCAGTGGAGGCGCTGGATAACGTCATGGAAAATACTGAGTCCTATATTCCACCTTCACTGATCATTCAATCTGAAGGTATTGTGATTTTTCCCAGTGCTATTAAATTAGCCTTTGGAGTAGCTGGTGGTCAGGGGGCAAGAGGAATTGCATTGACCCGAAATGCAGATCGCTCCTGGAGCAATCCTTTCTTTGTTTCTCTGGGTGAAGGAAGCCTTGGATTGCAGTTAGGCGCCCAGAAAACGGATATTATCCTGCTTTTCAAGAATAAGGAGGACATCATGGGGCTGGATGATGCGGACATCGCACTTGGCGCCGACATGGGTGTTGCGGCCGGGCCCGCTAGCAGAATATCCTCAGCCACCACTGATGTCAGCTTTGATTCAGAAATATATTCTTATTGCCGGAGCAGGGGTCTATTTGCGGGCATAAGTTTAAAGGGGGGAGTTCTCTCTTATAATGATAATATCAATG
>SPBY01000176.1 GCA_004525825.1 Bacteroidia bacterium | reverse complement strand
TTAAAGCGATCCGCAGGTCCTCGGCCAGGGCAAGCACCTCTTCATACTCCCCTTCCAGGGAAGCCACCATGAGCCTGCTCTGACCCAGTTCAAGAATGCCGGCTTCCCCGGCTTCCAGTTTATACTCCATATGGGACTCTATGGTTTGGGCCTGGTGGAGGCGTTTCCCCAGGAGATCAAGAAGCTGGTTGAGGTGGATCTGTTCGATCCACAGCTGCCTGGCTTCAAGCAAAACTTCCTGGCGGGTGAGAATATAATCCAGTTCGGCCTGGGAAGTAAGGATCTTTTTTAATTTCGAACGGTGAACATAGACAGTGGGAAAGTCCAGTTGCTGGGTGATCCCAAAATCGATCCGGTTCCCGATATCAGTTGGATTTCCGAAGAGGTATCCGAACTCTACTTTGGGATCGGGTGGTGTATTTCCCGACCCTGCTTCAAGAACAGCTACCTGGACGGCTTCCCTGGCCACTTGTAGCTTCCTGTTTTGTTCCAGAACCAGCTTCATCAATGCATCTGAATTCTGAGCCAGAGGCTGGACCAGTATGCCAATGGCCAGGCTTATGGTTAATATCAATCGTGTTTTCATGATCTTCTTTTTTCAAGCATATAGTATACCACAGGAATAACAATCAGGTTGAGCAGGGTGGAGGTAAGCAATCCACCCAGGATCACGATGGCCATCGGGCTCTGGATTTCGTTGCCCGGCTTGTCACCTCCCAGAGCCAGTGGAATCAGGGCCAGGGCCGAAGCCAGGGCGGTCATGAGGATGGGATTGAGCCGATCGACCGATCCCTCGATGATGGTCTCTTTGAGTCCACGTCCCTCTTCGCGCAGATGATTGTAACGCGATACCAGCAGGATTCCATTCCGGGTAGCGATTCCAAACAGGGTAATAAATCCTATGATGGAAGGTATGCTTATAACGCTGGAAGTGAGCCAGATGGCCACCACCCCACCAATCAGGGCCAGAGGAAGATTCAGGAGAATCACTCCGGCCAGTTTACCGCTTTTAAACTCCTGGAACAGGATCACAAAGATGACCAGGATGGCCAGAAGGGAGGTAATCAGCAGGGTAAGAGAGGCCTTTTGGGCACTCTCAAATTGTCCCCCGTACTGCACCCGGTACCCTTCGGGCAATTGAACCTTGCTTGCAATGGTGGATTCTATCTCTGAAACCACACTCCCAAGGTCACGTCCGGCAGTATTGGCGGATATCACCAGCTTTCGCTGTACATTCTCCCGGTTGATGGTATTGGGACCGCTGGTCGATACCACGTCGGCCACATAACTCAAGGGGATCCGGGTCCCGTCGTAGGTGTCTATCAAGGCATCCTCAATGGCTTCTTTGCTATTTCGGAAGGGTTCGGCATACCTTACCACCAGGGGAAAGTTGAGGTTTTCGTCATACACCTCGGCATACTTCTCCCCGGCAATGGCAGTTTCCACAAATTGGGTGAGCTGGTTTTGGGATATCCCGTACCGGGCCAACATTTCCCTGCGTGGCCGGATCTGGATCTGGGGAACCTCCACCAGTTGCTCCACATTCAGGTCCACGAGGCCGGGAATGCCCGAGATGGCATCCTGGATCTCCAGGGCTGTCCTGTACATGGTTCCCAGATCGGTACCAAACAATTTAATGGCAATGCTTGCCCTCGTTCCGGATAGCATATGATCGATGCGGTGGCCCAGAGGTTGACCTATATTAAGGCTAATTCCCTGAATCACGGAGAGTCTGTGACGGACTTCCTCCATAAAGGCTTCATGATCTCTTTCTTTGAGTGTGTACGGGACATCGATCTCGGCCGAATTGGTTCCACCGTGACTGTGTTCGTTCAGCTCGGCCCTTCCGGTACGTCTGCTCACATACTTGACTTCAGGAATTTCCATCAACTCTGCATCAATCTGCTCGATGATCCGGTTGCTCTCCTCCAGGGAGATCCCGGGCATGGTGACAGCAGTAATGGTAAGGGTTCCTTCATTGAATTCCGGCAGGAAGGAGTTCCCAAACCGGGAGCTCAGGATCAGGGCAAACACCAGCAGGCAGCAAGCCAGGAGAACCACCTGAAGCCTCCATTTTAGAAGGATCTGCAGCGCCTTTTTGTACCATGCATTGAGATGCTGAACCAGTTTGTTGCCCCCTCGTTCGTCCCGCTCCAACTGTCTTTTACTGGTGAGCATATAGCTGGTAAGCACCGGTGTAAGAGTCAGGGCCACCAGCAAGGAAGCCAGAAGCGATACAATGAAAGTGATTCCAAGGGGTATCAGCATACGGCCTTCCATCCCTGCCAGGAAAAAGAGAGGGATAAAAGAGACAATGATAATCAGGGTGGCCTGGACGATGGAGGAACGGATCTCCACGGAGGCGAGGTAGATCACCCTCAGGATCCCCTCTTGTTCCTCTTTGGGTAAGCGGTGATTTTGTTTGAGCCGTTTCAGCACATTCTCCACATCGATGATGGCATCATCTACCAGGACACCGATAGCAATGGCCATTCCACCCAACGACATGGTATTGATGGTCAGCCCAAGTACCCATAGGGTAATGACTGAAAGCATCAGGGACAGGGGGATGGCAATCAGGGAGATCAGGGTGGTACGCACGTTCAGCAGGAACAGAAAAAGAATGAGCATAACAAACAATCCGCCTTCCAGCAGAACCCTGAATACATTGGATACGGCTGTATTGATGAAATCGGCTTGCCTGAAGATCTTTGAATTGATCTCTACTCCGGCAGGCAGGGTGGCCTCCAGTTCTTCCAGTGCTGCTACCACCTCATTGGTGAGGGTCAGGGTATTCACGTTGGGTTGCTTCAGGATGGTCAGGATCACGGCCGGTTCAAGGTTCAGGTACGCATCCCCGACCTGGTCCGGATGTCCGATCTTCACTTCAGCCACATCGGAAATTTTTACAGGTTTGTCATTCCTGATCCGAATCACTGCAGATCCAATGTCTTCCGGACGGGTTGAGCGCCCGGTGGCCCTGACCGCATACTCTAGGCCATACTGATTGATAATGCCTCCTGCAGCATTGCTGTTGGTGTTTTCGGCGGTGGCGATCAACTCTTCCAGGGTCACGTTGTGATACTTCATTTTATTGGGATCGACGAGCACCTGGTACTGCTTGGGCAAGCCGCCAATGACCACTATCTGGGCCACTCCAGTCACCGAAAGGAGCCTTTGGCGCACCTGTTTGTCCGTGATCGACCGCAGATCATACAATGAAAGTGAATCGGAGGTAAGCGAAACCAGCATGATCTCACCCATGATGGAAGTCTGGGGGGCAAGAATAGGCGCTTCGATATGCTTTGGAAGCAAAGCGGCAATGGTGGGCAGTTTTTCACTCACGATCTGTCTGGCCCTGTATATATCAGTATTCCAGTCAAATTCCACCCAGACAATGGAGAATCCGTAGGAGGAACTTGAGCGGACCCGTCTCACATCGGTGGCTCCGTTGAGGGACGATTCGATGGGGAAGGTAACCAGTGTCTCCACCTCTTCGGCAGCCATTCCGTGGGCGTCGGTCAGGACCACCACAGTAGGCGCAGTGAGGTCTGGAAACACATCAATATCCATATCCCGGGCTGTAAATATTCCACCTGCCAACAGTATGATCGAAAGGAAAATAATCAGCATCCTGTTATCCAGGGAGTATTGTATGATTCTGTTCAGCATGATTCTTCAGTTTAATGGGTGTGTCCGTCTGAGATCTCACCCGTGGCCATGGAGGCAGCTTTGACCAGGGTAAGCCCTTCAGTGACCACCCTGTCGCCTGGCTGCAATCCACTGGTGATCTCAACAAGGAGGCCGTTGTGCTGACCGGTAGCAACGTATCGTTTCGAATAGCTTTCTCCCGTCATCTGGACATAGAGGTAATTCCCTCCCTGCTCTTCACCCAAGGCCCCGACCGGAACGGAAATTACATCATGCTTTGCTGAAGTAAGCAGGTACACCTCTACAAAAGCACCCTCCAACAATTGTCCTTCGTTTTCCAGGCGGAAGATCACTGGCAGGTAATGGTTGTTTTCAGCCACCGATACCCCTGCCGCCAGCAAGGATCCATTCATCTCTTCCACGGTAAAGACCTGGTCTGTATAGGCCGGCCTGAAATTGGCAGTTTCAATTTCTTTCAGCTGGCCGTAGTACTGTTGGGGTAGATCGGCCCTGAGCATAAGGTTGCGGTTGGTGGAAAGAATGGCCAGGATCTTGCCCGGTTCGGTATACTCCCCGTCCGATATCATGAGTTCGTGAATGGTTCCCGAGACAGGGGCAGTGACCATGATACCGCCCTCGGATATATTGGTAGCCAGGCTGTAGTAACGCAGGCTGTCCTCAATATAGGCTGACCTGGATTCCTGGTACTGCCTTTGGGAAATGGCCTCCTGTTCCTTCAGGATCTGGTGTCGCTGATACTGACTGCGGCTCTTGTCCAGCCTGTTTTTTGCCTCTTCGTAGCGCAGTTTCACATTGTCCACTACCAGATTTTCAGAAGAAAGGGTAAATAAAAGCTGACCCTTTTTTACCGATGAGCCCTGTACAAGGTGAGTATCCACAAAGCGGACTATCCCCTGGCCAGAGGCTGCTACATTCTTCTTTTCTCCGGGCATGGACACGATTTCTCCGCTGGTGGCAATCACGGCACGGAAGGGACCAGGCACTATTTCATTGACCATGAACTTACTCTTCCAGGCTTGCTCTTTCAGGAATATGATTTCTCCCACTGTTTCTGCACCATGTGTGTGTCCCCCTGCGACCGATTCGGCAGCAAGGATTGCCTCGTGGTCCTTGTAGATCTGAACGTGTTCCTCAACCACTTCTCTTTCATTCCCATTCATATAAATGAATTCTGCTTGAAACTCCCCTTCCGTTTTGGGGATAAATGGAACAGGAAAGATGCCGGGGGTAGATGGCTGTCCCGAAGTGGCCGAAACTCCATCAATAAGTATGGTAACGTTTCCAGTGGAACAGGGCTCATAGGTGTCCAGCCGGGTCAGGTGTACAAGGAATTCGGTTTCCTCACCGGCCACCAGGGGCCCGTGTTCAATAAAGAATTCCAGTTGCTCGCCGAACAGTGTGTACTGTGAAGCTTCATCGACGTGTTGTTGTGTATCAGCTTCCTGTCCGGATCCTGCTCCTGACGGATTGTTGCATGCCAATGCCAATACCAGGAACGGAATAATTACAATTAATTTATACATGGTTCTTGAATTTGTATGAAACAGCAATTTGGTGCGCAATTACGCACCGCTTATACATCATGAAATGATGGAGATAATTAAGCAGCCTGGGGAGGTCCACGGAGGCCCCGTGAACCGTATAGTTCGATGCTTTTTAAGGGAAATTTCAGGACATTGAAGCTGTAACAATCACTGTTCACTGAAGGATCCGGAATCAGGTCAGTGTGAAATACTGCCATGTTCAGGTTATGCCAGGGCAAAGATTTGATGACCTGGGTATTGTGCTTTTCAAAAACCACATCATTAAAGGCGTGGCAATGGGTGGGGTGATCCTCGGAATGGTGATCTTCCCCTTCCGCTTCCTGATCGCAGGAATGATGGTCCTCATGTTGGATGGGACAGTCATTGGCAATGGGATTCAGCAAGGCTTCGGTGTGGTGATGATGCGGCACCAGGTTATGTCCCAGGAAAGCTGAGAAACTGATCAGAAGAAGCAATACTATGTGCCGGTATACCTTCATACTTTGCTTTAGGATGGTAAAAATAAGGAAAACTTTAGATATCAGGCAAGTTGCCGACGAGGGACTTCATTTTAGACAGTCCGGTACTTGCCACCTGCAGCGGATCCTCTTCCCAGTAGGTCCTGTTAAAAAGCTCCAGGGAGAGCACTTTTTCACCACCCATGTTCTGTAGATCAGTCAAAATCCCACGTATGGGAGCGATCCCGTCGCCCGGGTACACCCGGTCGGAATCCCCTTGCTCTTCCCTCGCTTTGGAAGCAGTGTAATCGTTCATATGAAAAACCTCAATCAAATCTCCCTTGAGCATTTTTAAGGCATCGAATCCGGAGTCTCCCCTGAACATGTGGTATACATCGGGCAGGATCCTTGCATCGGGATCGTCGGCTACGGCAGCGATCATCAGGACCTGTCCCAGGTGCCAGAGCACAGGTGAGCTTCCCCAGAATTCAAGCTGGGGCATCACCCCGGTTTTTCTTCCCAGGTCGAGCAGTAAGCTGTATTTCTCTCCTGTGGCAAAGAGGTCCAGGGGCCTGTCAGACGGAACACCTGCCGGGGGAGCTGCGATCCGGTGGCAGCCTATGCCGGCCAGCATTTGCATTTCCTGTTCCATTTGCTGAAAGCCTTCTTCTCCTTCCACCATCCAGGGGGCAAATCCGATGGCGTTTTCTACTCGGATGCCATGATCCTCTATGTAGTTCTTAAGGGAAGAGATCGTGTGCCCGGCCTCAAGGGCTGCCTGAACATCACGTACCCACACTTCGATGCCATCATATCCTGCCTTGGAAGCGATCTCCACATAGC
>SPBY01000485.1 GCA_004525825.1 Bacteroidia bacterium | reverse complement strand
GTAATACGTGTGGCCAATGTATAAATACATCGGCCAGGTTAATAAGTTAATAGGTTAGCAGGATAATGCTTACTAACGTTCGCGAAACGAATACCTAACACGAACGTAGTGAGTATATAACCGCTTGCGAAGAAAGCATATTAACGCGAGTATGACAATACGAGCAATCATATTTGATATGGACGGGGTTCTGATCGACTCGGAGCATCTCTGGCAACAAACCGAGAAGGCCATTTTCGGGGAGCTGGGATTCGATCTGAGCGATGAGCTACTGGTACAAACCAGGGGACTGAGGACCGAGGAGATGGTGGCACACTGGTCAGCCAGGTTCCCCATGGATGGCATTGACGTGGTCAGCCTGATGGAAGAGTACGACCGGTGCATGGTAGAAACCATGCTCAGGGAAGTACCGCTGATGGAGGGTGCCCGGGAGCTGATCTCATTTTTCAGGGATAAAGGGCTTCCCGTGGCACTGGCCACCTGTTCCACACAGGCACACATCGATGCGGTGATGGAGAAGCACGGACTCCGTGATTCCTTCGATCTGCTGGTTTCAGCTGCCAGGAACATGCAGGGCAAACCTCATCCGGAAGTCTACCTCTACACGGCCGAAAAACTGAAGGTGGACCCCACCCAGTGCCTGGCTTTTGAAGACTCGTTCTTTGGGGTTGTGGCAGCAAAAGCGGCCCGGATGAAAGTCGTAGCCATGCCCGACCGGTCGGAATATGACCAGGAGAGGTTTGGAGCAGCCGACCTGAAGATCAGGTCCCTGACTGAATTTACCAGTGAAACTTTTGAAAAGCTCCAGTAGAAACCATGGCAAGAGAAGAGATAAAAATTTTTGGACCGGCAACGGTCTCCAACGTGGGACCCGGTTTTGATTTATTGGGATTTGCCCTTGAAGCACCGGGCGATGAGATGATCATCCGCAGAAACGGCACTGACAAACTTGTGCTGATCAATAAAACGGAAAGTAAACTTCCCCTGGATCCTGAAAAGAATGTGGCCGCCGTGGCAGCCACCTCCATGCTGCATAAACTGGGTAGCTGTGAGGGCTTCGATCTGATTTTTATCAGCAAGATACCTCCGGGCAGCGGGGTGGGCTCCAGTGCAGCCAGCTGTGCGGTTGCTGTGATGGGGATCAACGAGTTGATGGGAGCACCCTTCGATATTGCTGACCTGGTCCCCTTCGCCATGGAGGGGGAAAAAGTGGCCAGCGGTTCTACACATGCAGACAATATAGCTCCTGCGCTGCTGGGCGGGATCACCCTGATCCGCTCTTACGATCCCCTGGATATCAAACACCTTCCATACCCCGACGATCTTTGGTGCACGGTGGTTCATCCCCGCCTGGAGATACTTACCGGGGAAAGCCGGAAGTTGATCCCCCAGATGATCCCCCTCCAGACTGCTTTGAAACAGTGCGGAAACCTGGCAGGACTGGTGGCGGGACTCACCACGGGCGACTACCCCCTGATCAGTCGCTCTGTGAACGACGTATTTGCGGAACCCTACCGCACCACTCAGCTCCCGGATTTTGATCAACTGAAAGAATCAGCCCTGGAAGCCGGTTCTATGGGCACAGGACTAAGCGGATCGGGACCTTCGGTATTCAGTTTGTGCAGGGGAGAAGAAATGGCAGCCAGCGTGGGACAGGTGAAAAAAGAACATTTTTCCTCACGCGGCATTGAATCATGGGTCTATGTGTCACGGATCAGCGAAGCGGGATGTAAAATCATTTGAGATGCACTACTACAGCACCAAAAACAAGAACTTAAGAATTGGGCTGAAGGAAGCCCTTCTGAGGGGACTGGCCCCCGACGGGGGACTCTTTATGCCGGCCTCCATTCCCGTTTTGAAAAGAGATACCCTGGAAAAGATCCGGGAGATGGACCTGAGTGACATTGCAGTGACCCTTTCCCGGGAACTATTTGGAGAGGATGTCCCTGAAAAGGAGCTGGAGCAGCTGACCCGGGAGGCCGTTAATTTCGATACCCCACTGGTACAGGTGGAGGAAGGAATTCACTCCCTGGAACTCTTCCACGGTCCCACCCTTGCTTTTAAGGATGTGGGCGCACGCTTCCTGGCCAGGCTGCTGGGCCATTTTACCCGGGACATGGAGCAGGAGATACATGTACTGGTGGCCACTTCGGGCGATACAGGAAGTGCCGTGGCCAATGGTTTCCTGGGAGTGAAAGGCATCAGGGTACATGTGTGCTACCCTTCGGGGCTGGTAAGTCCGCTCCAGGAGAAACAGTTTTCCACCCTGGGCGAAAATATTTCGGCCGTGGAAGTGCAGGGGAGTTTTGACGACTGTCAGCGCCTGGTCAAAGAGGCCTTCATGGATAAAGAGCTCACCCAAAAGATGACCCTCACCTCGGCCAACTCTATCAACCTGGCACGCTTCCTTCCCCAGGCATTCTACTATTTCAGGGCCTGGGCCCAGCTGGAGCCCGGAACAGAATTCTTCTTTTCAGTTCCCAGCGGGAACTACGGGAACATGACGGCCGGACTCGTTGCCAGGGAGATGGGCCTTCCGGTGCAAACCTTCCTTTCGGCCAATAACATCAATGATGTGATCGCCTCCTACCTGCTCACCGGCTCCTACAAGCCAAGACTCTCCACCCCCACCATTGCCAATGCCATGGATGTGGGCGATCCCAGCAATTTTGTCAGGATCCTCGATCTCTTTTGTCAGAAGCACGAATGGATCACCCAACACATGGAAGGATACAGCTACAGTGATACACAGATACGTGAGATCATTGGAAGGGTGTACCGGGAGACCGGATACCTGTGCGATCCCCATGGTGCCACCGGCTACCAGGCTGCAAAGTCCTACAGGGAGAAACACCCGGGACTAACAGGAGTCTTTTTAGAAACCGCTCATCCGGCCAAGTTCCGGGAGAGCGTGGAAGAAGTAATCGGCAAAGAGCTGGAGCTTCCGGAACGGCTGGCCGCCTTTGTCACCAAGGAAAAGCAATCCCATCCCATCAGACCGGATTATACAGAATTTAGGAAGTACCTATGCAATCAATAATGTGCTTAAGCAGGGCTGGTGAAAAACCGAGCCTGCTTAAGCAGGGCTGGTGAAAAACCGAGCCTGCTTAAGCAGGGTTGAGGGTTTTGGTTTTTTTCCCGGTGGCTGCCACCTGCATCTGGCTGCTGAACACGAACACCTGTGGAACCTTCTCTGCAGCCAGTTTTTCACCGCAAAGTTTTTTGAATGTTGACTCCTGCATGGCGGGATCACTCAGATCGGCCACCACCACTTCGGCCTTCAGTGCTTCACCCAGTATCTCATCAAAAATGGCTGAGATGGAACAATCCACCACTCCTGGGATG
>SPBY01000619.1 GCA_004525825.1 Bacteroidia bacterium | reverse complement strand
TATCTGTACCGACAAAGGACTCAGCTCTTTCAACGGGGAAGAATGGATCACCTATACGACCAGCGGAAGCGGGGGTAAACGTGTCTACTTTAAGGACGGAAAAACTTCCACCAAAACGGATCCCAGCGGGATCGCCCATGAGTACACCATCGGGGTGGATTTCCAGGGAAATGACATCTGGGTAGCCACCTCCTACGGTCTGAGTCGTGGTACACGAATTAATTAGGAGTTTAGGGAAAGCAAAACGCGGATCTAATGACATCAAAAATGAGAAAACTGAATCATATAAACCTGGCCCTGATCCTGGGGATCTCGGGATTCCTGCTGATGCAGACTACCCCGCAGGCAGCTGCTCAGTACCAGGAAAAAGAAGATAAGAATTACGGCAACACCCCTGACAAGCAGGTCCCCTATGCAAATTACCAGGATGCTTATAAGAAACATTTTCAGGTGCCCCTGGAGTTTACCGGAGCCGGACGTGAGAAACCAGAACCCAAAGGTCTGAAAGAAGTGCGGATAGGAGTCCTGGCCCCTCTGAAAGGGAATGTGCTGGTTCCCCAGGGAACACAACTCTTGCAGGGAGCCACCCTGGCGCTGGAGGAAGCCAATGCCCGGGGCGGATACAAGGGTCTGCCATTTAAGATTTTAGCACACAATGACGTGGGGCTCTGGGGCGCTGCAGCCAACGAAATAGTAAAAATGGGCGATGAGGAAGTCTGGACCATCCTGGGGACCATTGACGATATCAATTCCCATGTAGGCATACGGGTGGCCCTCAAACTGGAAATTCCCTGGGTCAACAGCAGCGATCCTGATCCCACCTTTACCGAAACCAACATCCCCTGGGTAATGCGTTGCATCTCAGATGACCGTCAGAGTTCTTATGCCCTGGTGGACTATATTTAC
Source organism: Bacteroidia bacterium (assembly GCA_004525825.1). Lineage (GTDB taxonomy): Bacteria > Bacteroidota > Bacteroidia > Bacteroidales. The sequence continues at coordinate 1,611 of SPBY01000619.1, read as the reverse complement.
CAGCATAAAGGACTGAAACGTGTAGCTGTACTTAGGGCCAATAACCGTTATGGACGAGTGGGTGTCATGGAATTCCGGGATGCAGCTCTACGGGTCGGAAATCCCATTGTACTGGAAGTCCGTTACGAAGACGGGGAAAGCAATTTTGACACCCAGCTGGAACGCATCAAAAACTCCAACCCGGATGCAGTGGTTCTCTGGGGCAATGCCCTGGAGATGGGATTGATCCTGAACCGGATGCGCGAACTGGGAATGAATTACCCTGTATTCACTTCTGACCGGGGAGTTAATCCATTGTTTATTGAAACCGCCGGAGAGAATGCCAATGGCATTGTGACTACCTGCCAGTACAATCCAAAGGCGGACACTCCTGCCTTGAAGGCATTTCAGCACAACTATAAGGAACGTTTCGGCCAGGAGCCCGATGTTTTTGCGGCCCATGCCTACGATGGAATGAGCATGACCATCAAAGCCATTCAAAAGGTGGGGCTAAACAGGTACCTGATAAGAGACGAGCTAGTAGGCCTTAAGAAATATGACGGAGTTACCGGAGAAATCCTGTTTGATGCCTCATGGAACGATATTGGTCGTATCTTTATGGCCGAAATCAAGGATGGGGATTTTATCTTCTCCCCGGCCGTCTGGAAATACGAGTAGCGACACGATTGAAAAACGGAATGAGAGATGGGAACTGATTCGTGTAATATCGAAGTTACAGTGGGTAGCAATGACCCTGACCTGGTAAGGAGGAGTGCAAAGCCTGAGGGAACCATTGTGAATATCAATGGTGTAAAAATAGGCGGAGAGGCCATTGTGGTGATGGCCGGTCCCTGTGCCGTGGAGAGTGAAGAGCAGTTGGCGGAAACAGCCAGATTGGTAGCTGCAAGCGGAGCTTCCCTGCTAAGGGGCGGAGCATTTAAGCCACGCACCTCTCCTTACAGTTTCCAGGGACTCGGAGTCCAGGGACTGGAAATGCTGGCCCGCGCCAGCAAAGCTACGGGATTATCTGTGGTCTCTGAGGTCATGGATACCCGGCAGGTTGAAACCGTTGCCCGCTATGTTGATATACTGCAGATTGGTTCCAGGAACATGCAGAATTTCCCCTTGCTCAAAGAGGCGGGAATTTCCAACATGCCAATCCTCCTAAAGCGGGGCATGATGGCCACCCTGGACGAATACCTCAATGCGGCAGAATACATACTCTCCCATGGAAATCCCAATATCATTCTGTGTGAAAGGGGCATACGGACCTTTGAAACCTCTACCCGATACACATTGGATCTAAATGCCATCCCCATGCTGAAGCAGCGGACCCATCTTCCTGTCATTGTGGATCCAAGCCACGGAACCGGAATACGTTCCCTGGTCCCTACCATGGCCAAGGCCTCCATTGCCGCCGGGGCAGACGGACTGCTGATTGAGGTGCACTATCATCCCGAAGAAGCACTATGCGATGCTTCACAATCTCTTTTCCCGGAAGACTTTGATATTCTGATGAAAGACCTTGAAAAAGTAGCGGAAGCAATAGGGCGCCGTATTCACAAGCTCTAAACCTGCCAGGCATTGACCCGGCTGTTTCCATACCTGATCCTTCTGGCAACTCTGATGCCG
>SPBY01000622.1 GCA_004525825.1 Bacteroidia bacterium | reverse complement strand
CTGCGCATCCACCCGGGTACTGTATATGTAATTGCCTTTCAGCCAGGATTGGTTAAAATGCATGAACTGCTCCTGTTCCAGGTCATATTTGATCACACCGCCGCCCAGGGTACTTATCCATACCAGATGGTCAAAACCCATGATGTTGATGATATTGTCGTCGCTCAGTCCATTGGTTTTATCAACCACCTTGAAGTCCATGCTTTCCGGATCAATGATAATCAGCCCCCTTCCCAGGCTTCCCGCCCAGATAGAGTGATGGGAATCTTCGTAGAGTGAAATAAAACTCACCCCTTCCAGTTCCAGTTTTTCAGAGATATTCTCCCAGCTAAGCTGTCCCGAACTATTCGCAACTCCCCTGAATAAACCCAATTCAGAGCAGACCCACAAAGACCCCTGGTAATCCTTCAACAGGCTGTTTGCCTGCTCAAAGGGCATACCCGATTCCTTGCTCAGGAATTCAAATACGGGGGGTAGAAACTGGACAACGCCGCGTCTTCCACCGATCCAGAGGTTTTCTTCAGAATCTTTGATGACCGTATTCAGGCGATTGGAAATTAAACCTTCCGTATCGGTGATCTGCCGGTAAACCGCCGTGGAATCCTCCTGTATTTCAACCTCTATCAATCCCCTACTTTCAGTACTCACCCTGATTTGCTTCCCACGATCCACCACTATGCCAGTGACGGGACCGTATTCCCAGTTCCCGTAATTCACGAAGCTGCCGGAAAGTGGATCGAAGGAACAGATCCCGCTTTCGTCGGTGCCCAGCCAGATGTGATCCCCCGAAATCTCCAGCACCCTGACTATGTTGTCCGGCAGTCCGTCTCTCATGGAGATTCTTTGGAAGGAGTCGCGTGTATAATGGCTGATTCCGTAATCGGTGGCCAGCCAGAGTCCTCCCTCCCGGTCCACCTCAATATCATACACGTAGTCGTCGGACAGACCGTCTTCCGTATTAAAATTGGCCAGGTGCCTGCCATCGTACCTGAACAGCCCTTCCCCCATGGTAGAATACCAGATCAGTCCCGACCGGTCCACCGCAATATCTGTGATCTCCACTTTCCCCGGGCCCTCTTCAGGCTCGAAACTGCTGAACTCCCTTCCATTATACTGGCTGATGGCTCCACCGGTGTGACCGATCCAAAGCAGGTCGCGATGAATCCAGCACAGTGAAGAGATCCGGTCTTCGGCCAGTCCGTCGGAAACCGTATACTTTTCGTAGCTAAAACCATCGTACTTGAACAGGCCCCGGTTGGTCCCGAACCAGATGATCCCGGTGGAATCCTGAAGAATGCTTTCTACCTGGTAGTCCTCCCTGCCGCTAAAGAGTTCATGGAGCCTCCGGTATGGCCTCTGGCCCGCAGCAGCCATTGACACACTTAACAAGAGCAAAAGGATGGGAACCCTGAACATAAGCAGTCTAGTTTGCGGCTTGCATATCAAATTCGATTTGCACATGGATCTCCTCGGCAATTTTCTGATTCACAATGGAGGGGATCTTGATATCATGGGTATCCAGAAAGACGGTAAATTCAGCTTTCACCTTGATTCTGCCGGGCTCGACACTTACATCGCAACGGATGATCCTGTCATTGTCCAGCCCGTGAATATTCAGTTTCCCCTTGGCCCTGATCCTGTACTGGCCCGGGACCCCAAGGTCCACTTCCTCAATGATTTTTCCTTTGAAAGTAGCTTGTGGATACAAATCTGTTTCCAGGTAGTCTTCATTGAAATGGGTTTGCTGGAGGGAAGAGTTGAATCCTTCAAAGGTGCTTACCAGTATGGAAAAGCTGAAACGCCTGTCCTGGGTATTCAGCACTCCGATTAAATTCCTGGAGGTGGCGGAAATCAATTCCAGAGGAGCATCAGAAAGGAAATAAGCCTTGCCGTTCCGGGTGCTGAACACAGTCAGGGCCTGTCCGAGACCGGTGAATCCCAGGGAAACTAACAACAGAATGATATAAAAGCGTTTAGGCAAAGCAAAGGGACTTTAGTAAATGTTTTTACGTTTCTCACTCAAAGGGAAGATCCTGTAAATATTAAATCCCAGGAAGAGGTCCCCATCCCGCCACCGGCCAGTGGTTCCGGCAATAAAATCTTTCTCAATGATCCCCTGCGAATTGGATAAATGAAGTTGGAACACATGTCCCCCGGTTTGAAAATCGAAACCTACAGAAAAACTGTTTTCAAAGTCATCTGCCGTCTGGCCGGGCATCAGCCAGAAATAATCAGCATTGACGGAAACTTTCTTTGCAAAATTGTACTTCCCGCTAAATCCCAGGGCAAATACGTCATTCTGATCTATTTCGCGTGGCACCAGGTTCCGGTGGATATGTGAGGGGCTTAGCTGAAGTGAAAGTCGTCTGCCGAATTTGCGTGCGATAAGCAATTGATTCACATAAGAGAGCCTGGAGCTGAACAGGTTGTCAAGTTCCGTATCGCTCCATTTCAAGGTATTCACGAAGATCCCACTATACAGGGTGAGTGACAAGGG
>SPBY01000438.1 GCA_004525825.1 Bacteroidia bacterium | reverse complement strand
GTGACAGTTGGAAAGAATTCGATAAATAATGAACCCATGTACAAAATGAAATGCCATGCTACCAGAAAAAGGACCGAGCTTATACCAAAGGAGTTGCCAATGATTGGATTGATGACCTTCCATGGACGTCCAAGGTCCAGCAGGAGCGCACCGGCGTAGAAGATGTAGGCTAGAAGGGCGTAGAGCACCGTTGCTTTGACGAGGGGACGGTATTTCTCTAATCCAAGGATATATACCATGAATGTGACCACATAGGCACCTCCGGCAAAAGCCACACCCGTTATTACATTGAAATTGATCCACAATCCCCATGGGCGATCCTGGTCCGCATGAACCACTGAACCAAGGCCATTTGCAAAACGGATTACCAGGATAACGGCAGCCGCAATGATAGTCATTCCTGCAATTACATTGAATGGAGTCAGGATTTTTCCTTTCGGTTTTAATTCACTTAATATGAATTTGATATAACTTGTATTTTGCTCTCTGTTCATGATCAGTCCTCCTTATTGCTTTTTATTTCTTTCAATAGATGCATTGTTCAGACCAAGCAGAAACGCTGGCCATAGGATCAAAACCGCCGGGACTGAGTAGAGGAAGGTCTTGTTATATTCAGGATAGGCTACGGTTCCCAGATCATTTCTAAAACCAAATTCCTCGAACGGAACGGAAGAGAGATACAGAACTCCGGTCCCGCCCACTTCATGCTCTCCATAAATTTTGTGATAGTATTGATCGGGGTTTTCATAGATCCGTGCCTTGGCTATTTCAAGAAGGTCCCTTCTTTTCCCGAATACCATGGCTTCTGCCGGACAATTCTCAACACATACAGGTTTTTGACCTTCCTGAAGAAGTTCAAAGCACATTCTGCATTTTTGGATTTTGGGATTGGCACTATGGTATTCAAATTTGGGTATGTCAAAAGGACAGGAAATCATACAGGACCGGCAACCCATGCATTTTTCTTCGCGCCAGATCACAGGGCCTTCATCCGTTTTGACCATTGCTTTTGTAAGACAGGCTGATGCACAGGCCGGACTGTTGCAATGATTGCATGCGGTTCGCATATACATTTCTCCCTTGGAAGTTTCAAAACAGTTCATTGCCACCCGTCTCTCTTCATTGGGTTCCCGCGTCACACCCACTTCCGGATAATCTTCAGGGACAGGAAATCCATAGTGCTCGGCGCAAACACTTTCGCAATTCTGACAGCCGGCACAAAGTGTTGAATCGAAAAGAATTCCAGAGAATTCCACTTCATCCATCTTTTTGCTGGCCGGGACGGCTAGCGCCTTACCACCTGAGAAGGTGCCCAGCGCCACTCCAAGAGTTTTCAAATAATTTCGTCTGTTAATCCCCATATCGTATGATTTTAGTTAATGGTTAGCATTGAATCAGAACTGATCCTCAGGAGGGAACATCCATAAAATTTGCCTGAAATTCTTCCCATATTTCCGGGCCAAGATCCTCCAGAATCCCGTCTTCCAGCTCTCCAACATCCTGGAGTACATAAGAATATTCAAGGGATTCAGATCTTACAGAATTATTCAGAAACTCCTTTAAGCGCGAAAACTCATTTTTCAGCCATTCACTGTATTTATTCTCCATGAACAGGAATCGGATTTCCTTGATCCAATTCGTTGGTTCTATCCTATAAATCCAGCCCTCGGAATAGGGAGAAGAATTTATTACTGATGTATTGGTAGAAAGAACTTTGTTCTTTTCCATGATAATCCCTGAAATAGGTGAACTTATATCCAGTTGTTTGCCATCCTGAATAATAGAAAGAACCTTTTTTCCTTTCCTTATTTTTTCTCCAGGCTGTTTCATCTTAACCCGGGTAAGAGGTCCGGTGATATGTTGAAGGAAATCATCGATACCAATTCTCACCATACCGTCTGTCTCCATAAAAGCCCATGTATGTGATACATCGAAATAAAGTCCCGGGAGACTTTCAACCAGGCCCTCATTAAAAACAGATCTCTGAACAGCCATCTTTTCTATGACATTCCGTGTCCCTGTTACCTGCACTAAAATCCCCGCAATGGTTAGGAATAGAAGAATTGTGATAAGAACTAGAAGACTTAGGAAGAAGATATTGTGAAACAATGGATCTCTTTGAATGGCTTGATTAACAGTGCCTGCTGTATTGATATCATACACATCGATCAACTTGACTTTGGCCATTCTCTCATTGGCTTGCAGGTTAGCAAACCGGTGATTATCCAGGAACACCTGTCCATCTGTCAGTATCCACTTTATGAAAGCAACTTCGCTCTTATTGGCTGGTTGTGAAGATGATACGGAATATATATTTCTGGTCAGTGCTCTGGGATATTTTCCTATCCATACACCCCGGGAGAAAGCATCCATATCTCCATAAATATTTTCTTTGTAGTCAATTTGTCCATTTCCATTATTGTCAATGGGCAGTATGGCTATTTGACTATGCATCTTTTGATCTCTGCTATCCACAAGGTCAGGCATTTTACATAGGCCAATGGCGTATGGGTCTTCCTGCACCGCTGAAATGAAATCTAAGCCAAACTCTACCTTTGTGCTATTGATATTCGCCTGATTCACATTTAATAAGCTCCCTATCGCCGGTTGAATGGATGGATCATCAAGCACATACAGATTGACAGGTATGTTTTGCTCTGTTTCCAAAATCGTTCCCCAGGTCACCGTCCCCGGATTATTTAATAGGAGAACGAGATTTTCAAATGATATTCCGTGCCTGGAGATTTCATTTATGAACGGATTCCCTGAATTATATACCGGTACAATAACATCTCGGCCTATCACTTCTTTCCATAATGAATTACCGGCTATCGCCGCACTATATTCACCGGATATAAAGCCCAGAGTATTGCTCTTGCCAAGACTTTCAGCCATTGAATTCACAGGTAGATCACTTACCCCAATTTTCACCTCAGGATGCAATTTGCTATAGCTGGCGGCCCAGGTGGTGGCAAGTTTATTTAATTCAGGTGTACTTAGAATGGTGAATGAATTCTCAGACAATTGATCCGTGCCGGTGTCTCTGCTACAGCTTAAAAAGCTGCAGAGTAGAAACAGTGTTAATCCTGCGAATAGAATGCTTCTATTTCCCATAGCGATAGATTTTTAACGGGATTATGTTTGCAGTTTCCAAGTCAATATTGATGCCAAAAAGAATTTCAAGCATACAATTAACTGATATACTGAGAATTACGCCCTAAGGTGTTTGAAAATTCTACGACATGAAGTGTTGAGTAATTCAACACAATATTGTGTTAATTCACTTAAACGGCTGATATTCTGGTGTTTATGAGCGTTGTTGAATTTCTCATCACCTGTTGAATTTCTCAACAGACGTCCTGAGAATATGCCCATCACAGGTGCTCTGAAAGAATCAGAAGTTCCGGTCAATACCCTGATTATCAGGAATCCTCCGGGATAAAGGGTTTGGCCAGGTTAACCAGGTAGAGTTGCTCTGAAGCCCTGGTAAAGGCTGTATACAACCACCGCAGGTAATCCAGGGAGAGCATTTCATCGGTAAAGTAACCCTGGTCCAGAAATACAGATTTCCACTGTCCG
>SPBY01000338.1 GCA_004525825.1 Bacteroidia bacterium | reverse complement strand
CCTGCTTAATCTTTTGCCAGGGATTGTCGCTGAAGTCATAAATGAACCACACATCCTCCAGGGGTGGGGCCCTTTCCGGCAGGGGAAGCCCCGACTCGTTGTGGTAGGAGAGAAAGCTGTTCAGTTCCCTGAACCCACTGGGGTTCCTGGCAATCCCTGTATAGAGGTAGCTGTCGCCGTTCCGGAATTCGATCCCGCCCATGGGATGAACCCCGTATTGGTGACAGGCCCTGACAAAATCAACCATTCCGGTGGAATTATTGATGTCGGTGAGGGCCAGGGCATCTATGCCCAGTCCGGCTGCTCTCTCCACCAGCGTCTCCACCGCCATGGTCCCGTACCGCAGACTATAATATGAATGACAGTTTAAGTACATATGTTCGCTACGCGAATGTTAGTATGCTTGCTGCGCAAGCGTTAGTAGGTTAATATGTTAACCTAATAACCCATTAACCTAATAACCCATTAACCCATTAACCTTTTTACCTATACCAATACCTGTATCTCCGGTTTTTGAGATTATCGATCTGCTGGCGTTCTTCCGGAGAGAAGGTGCTCTTCTCTTGCTGCGATTGGGCAATCTGCTCCTCCAGGTCGCGAAGCTGTATGCCGCTGGCCCTTTTGACCGAATCGGAGCCGTAGCGCCTGCGCAGTTTGTCCACCGCCAGGTAGAGGTGAACCATCTCTGAAGTATCTTCAAACAGGTTCAGCTGCTGAACGCCCCGGATCAGCCCGGAGAAGCGAACCCCCACCAGCCGGATCAGCATGCGCCGCTGGTAAAGACGGTCAAACAACTCTCTGGCTATGGGCATCAGCACATGATCGAAAGAGGTGTAGGGCACCCGTTTCTGGAGGGTGTGGGTATCGAAATTTGAATAGCGGATCTTGACCGTGACAATGGAGGTAAGCTTCTCTTCTTTGCGCAGCTGAAAAGCCAGTTTCTCCACCATGGAGGTAAGCAGGTCATGCAATCCCGCCACATCCATGGTGTCCCGCTGAAAGGTCCTTTCACTCCCGATGGATTTTCTTTCGGAGTACTGGACCACAGGCGTGGGATCGATGCCGTTGGCCTTTTTCCAGATCACAATTCCATTCTTTCCCAGCAAGCTGTCCATCATCTCCTTGGGGATCTGGCCCAGGGTGCCGATGGTGGCAATGCCCATGGAGCGCAGCAGGTGAAAAGTCTTGTTCCCGATCATAGGTATTTTCCGGATGGAGAGGGGAGAGAGGAAACCTTTCTCCTGCCCGCCGGGGACCTCAATTTCCCCATTGGGTTTGGCCTCCCCGGTGGCAATCTTTGAAACCGTCTTGTTCACCGAAAGACCACAGGAGATGGGCAGACCCGTCTCCTTGATGATGCGCTGCCGTAGTTCACGGGTCCACTGCATGCATCCGAAAAAGCGATCCATCCCGGTAATATCCAGGTAGTGTTCATCGATGGAGGCCTTTTCATACATAGGGGCCTGCTCAGCAATGATATCGGTAACCATCCTCGAATGCTTGCTGTACGCATCCATATCTCCCCGGATCACAATGGCCTCGCTGCAGAGATTACGCGCCATCTTCATGGGCATGGCCGAATGCACGCCAAACTGCCTGGCTTCATAACTGCAGCTTGAAACCACGCCCCGGTCCGACATGCCCCCAATAATCACGGGTTTTCCTTCAAGGCTGCTGTTCATCAAGCGCTCCACTGATACAAAAAATGTATCCAGGTCCATATGTACCACACTGCGTGTTATGCTCACTTCGTTCGCGTTAGTATGTTAGTGGGTTAATGGGTTAGTGGCTTAGTGAAAAAAAATAACCCAATAACTTACTATCTTAATAACTTTTTTATATATTTGATTAGAATATAATCATTATTGTGATTACAATATAATCATACGAAATCGTTTATGCAACAAAAAAACGTTTTTAACATGTATTTTGACTCAAACATTAAACTGCTGAGGAAGCGTAAAAACCTCACACAGGATGAAGTGGCAGAGCAACTCAAAATGAAGCGTTCCACATTGAGCGGTTATGAAAACAGGGTGGCGCAACCCGGACTGGACATTCTTCTCCTATTTTCGGCCTATTATAAGATTTCGGTGGATACAATCCTGAAAGTGGACCTGGGAAAGTTGAGTGAAACCCAGCTGAGACAGTTGGAGCACGGGGAAGATGTGTTCCTGAAAGGTGGAAACCTAAGGGTGCTTGCTTCCACAGTAAATGCCGACAACCAGGAAAATATAGAGCTGGTGCCACTGAAAGCCCAGGCGGGTTATACCAATGGCTTTTCAGATCCGGAATACATCCGTGAATTACAGGTGTTCCAGCTCCCTTTCCTTTCAGAAGAGAAGAAATACAGAACTTTCCAGTTACAGGGCGACTCCATGCTCCCGATCCCGGAAAAAGCATGGGTTACAGGCGAATATATACTGGATTGGAAAGCCTTGAAGACCGGCGAGGCTTGCGTGGTTCTGACCCTCGACAACGGCATCGTGTTCAAGATCATCGAAAACAGGATTGAAAAGGAGGGGAAAGTGATCCTTTACTCCCTGAATCCACTGTACGAACCTTATGAGATACATGTAAATGAGATCAGGGAGATCTGGAAGTTTGTACACTTTATCAGTCACGAGATCCCGGAACCGGTCATTCCTGAAAACCAGCTTGTCCGGATCGTAGCCGGGTTGAAGCAAGACCTGGACCGTATCAAGCTGAACATGACCGGGAAGTGAGGCAGGTCTTAGTTCAAACCGAAGTCATTGCCGAGCAAAGTCTCCTGTTTCCGGATCATTCCCAGGTAACGAAGCTGTCCCGCCAGGTAACCCTCTTTCTGCTTTGCATCAGGCATGCAGATAAACTTGTACTTATCATCGGAAGTCAGATTCAGGGCAATCATGACTTCCTGGCGTGTAATCACTCTCTTCGTTCCGATAGTGAGAAAGTCTTTGTCAAATTGATCCATATAGTTTTCTATAAGGCCCAACAGCTCTTCGCTTTCTACAGGATCGGAGCAAGGCATGCGAAGTACCGACCCACCTGCGTACAGCTTTCCTTCAAGCTTTTTATGATAAGAGACGATCTGAACAACAGAAACGGATTCCACCACAATCACCATCCTGCCTCCGACTTTCTCGGCCACAACCTCTTTCAGCCTGACTTCACAGCCAAACTCCTGTATGTCCTGGTCAATAACATAGGGAATGGCAAAGGTGATACCCCGGGTGCGCGCATCCTTAATAAGCTGCTTGTAACGTGGCTCAAAAATATGCAAAGGAATGTCCTCTCCGGGAAAGAGAAAGATACTCAGTGGGAAATAAGGTAATATGACAGCTTGCTGATCCATCGCAATGATATGCATTCTTAACAATTCATATTTCATTATTGTTTAACTTTTAACTTTTAAGCTCTTACTTTCAACTTTCAACTTTGAACTTTTGACTTTCGACTAATATGTGTTTTACCATTGAGATACATTTGACCAGGAAGGCCATTGAGACCCGGTTCCCGGTAAATAGCTCCGCGCTCTATGATTTTGATTTCAATTATTTTTACAGGGCCTTCAACAATCCACTGATCCCGGTAATAGCCATGGAGGATCCGGCCAGTGTGCAGCTCAGGCAGTGGGGCCTCATTCCCGCCTGGGTCCATAGCAGGGCACAGGCCGAACAGATCAGAAAAGGCACTTATAATGCCAGGGCCGAAACTTTGCACGAAAGGCCCTCTTTCAGAGAATCCCTAAGCACAGGTCGCTGCCTGGTCATTGCTGGTGGTTTTTTCGAATGGCAACTGGTCAACGGTAAAAAAATACCCTGGTATGTCAAGCTGAAAAGTGGGGAACCCTTTGTATTTGCAGGTCTTTGTGACAGATGGATGGACCCGGAGAGCGGAGAGATAACAAAGACTTGTACCATCATTACCACAGCCGCAGGTCCCCTGATGGAGAAGATCCATAATACTAAGCTTAGGATGCCGGTAATACTAAGAAGGGAGAGGGAAGAGGAGTGGATCTCTGGGGATTTATCGCTGTTAAAACGAAAACATATCCTCCTCCCTGTGGAGGATTCCAGTCTTGAAGCATATACTGTGGCTCCAAATCTAGTGGGTGCAGGGGCAAATCCATCTGATCCTGACATCATCAAACCATACAATTTTGAGATACCAGGAAGCTTATTTTAAATATTTTGGAGTTTGGTTAGAAATTTCGCTGAGGGATATCAACAGTCCAGCTATTTCTTCTTTGGCTGTATGATTCTGAAGAGCAACCATATGAAGATTGCAATTAACATCCCATTAACTCATTGTTAATAAATCCTGTTCATTCAATGTTCAATTCTTCAATGGTTTTTTCTTGGAATGAAGCCACAAAGCGTATACTTTTGGTTCTACCAAGTGAGCGATAAAAGACCACTCAGTTCTTTAAATGATTTTATCATTCGTAACCGGGGCAACCCGGAAGCGTGAATATGAGTCACCAGGGCAGCTAATCAGGTATTGATGCTGTTCTGCCGGTTTTCGGACCGGGCTGCAAACTGGAATACCGTGAAT
>SPBY01000642.1 GCA_004525825.1 Bacteroidia bacterium | reverse complement strand
TATGGCGATCATGTGGATGGTCCTGCCATTCGTGATCCTTGCATTTTTACTATGGCTTTTGCCTCCCTGGAAGAAGGAGGAAGCGGCCTAAATACTGAGCCGTGATGAAAAACAATATTCAATCCGAAAACGGGGAACTTGATCTTCTGAAACAAAAGATTGCAGATCTGGAAGAACGGATGACCCGTATGGAAGAAGCTGCTGCTTCTCCCGGAATTCACAGGACCGGCAGATTTCTTTACCAGGAATCGACTGGCGAACAGGTCATTCAGGAGAAGGAGGCCACCACAGGTGATTCCATGGAATCGAGGATTGGAGAATATGGCATGGCCTGGATGGGGAATGTGGTCCTTCTGTTCGGCATTCTTTTCCTATCACAATACCTGCAAAAAAACAACCAGGAGATCATTTCCCTGGTATTCGGCTTTGTTTCGGTGGCTTTGGTGTACCTGCTGGGACATCTTACCCGGAATTCGCTCCCTTATATGTCCCGGCTTTTCTCTTACAACGGCCACCTGCTTCTCTATATTCAGGCCATGAGAATCTGTCTGTTCCCTGGTAGTCAAATCATTGAAAACTCATTTCTGGGTCATGCTGTGGTCCTGGTGGTTCTCATATCGCTGATTTACCTGGCCTACAGGAACAGTTCCCAGGTGCTTGCGATCCTTGTCTGGCTCATGGTTGTCGTAACTGCCATTGCAGATGGATCCACTCATTTCATGCTTCCTCTGATGCTTGGAATAAGCGGTTCTGCCATCTTTTTTACCATCAGGAAAGCCTGGTGGACCGGACTAATGGTCTCCATCTTCTTCTCCTATTTCATATACCTGATGTGGATGCTGGGCAATCCATTTATGAGCAAGTCCGTCGAAATTATTGCTGTTCACCAGATGGGACATGTGTATCTTCTTGCAAGCGGTCTTGCCTATTCCCTTTTGGCTCTGCTGCCCGCATCGGACAGGGTCAGCCAAAATCAGCTAAATCCTTCCATAGTATTGAACGGACTTGGCTTTTCCTTCCTTGTTACCTTAACGGTTCTGGCTTTTTTCACCGAAAGCTATTTCAAACTCTTCGGCCTGATTGCGGCATTTAGTATTGGCTACTCGGTATGGCTTCAATTACGCGGGACATGGAAACCCGTTGCTGCCATGTATGCCCTATACAGTTTTGTGGCTCTGAGTATTACCATAGCCGGGATCTATCACTTCCCACTGGGATTTTTACTTCTTTCCATCCAGAGTTTACTGGTAGTCATAGTGGCACTTTGGTTCCGTTCAAGGTTCATGGTGGTTATGAACAGCATCCTTTTCGTGGGCTTGCTGATCGCTTACTTTATCACTGGCGAAACCCTCCATGGGATCAATTTCTCGTTTGCGCTGGTTGCCCTGGGAACTGCAAGGATACTGAACTGGAGAAAACAACGCCTGGAAATACGCACTGAACTGATCCGGAACTTGTTTCTCTTCACAGGTGCCATCATGGTCCTTTTCAGTCTTCACGAGGCAGTGTCACCCAATTTTGTGACCCTTTCGTGGACCCTGTCTGCCATGGTATTCTTCATCCTGAGCGTCTTGATCAGGAACATGAAATACCGCTGGCTGGCCATCATTACCATGGTGGTCACAGTGTTTTACCTTTTCATTGTGGACCTCAGCAACATCAGCCTGGGCTACCGCATCGTAGCCCTGATGTTTATAGCTGCTATTTCTCTGGGTATTTCGATCTTCTACTCCAGACGACTGAAGAGCAAGAAAGAAGAATCCGAAGAATAATCTAAACCTATTCCACAGGCTCCTCAACACTTTTCCGTGAAAGGAAGAGGAAATTGTCACAGATTATTTCCGTGCTATAGTGCTTGTTCCCCTCCTTGTCGTCCCAGGAATTGGTAGAAATCTTACCTTCCACATAAAGGGCATCTCCTTTTGATACATGCTCCTTCACAATATTGGCAGCCTTGTTCCATACCACAATGCGGTGCCACTCGGTGCGGCGAACTTCTTCGCCTTCCTTATCGCGCCACACTTCATTGGTGGCCAGAGGAAAATTGGCCACAAAGGCCTCCCCATCCCGTTCCGATATCCTGGGTACCTCGCCTACATTTCCAACGAGGGTCACCAGATTTACTCCGTATTTCATGATGCTTAAAATTTGGTTACATGGGTTGATGTGATAAGGGATGGAGATATCGGTTAGAGCTTCGCTAATTAATTCAAATAAAACAATTTTTGGTCAAAGGGTGTTTATATAACATTGCAGCTGCAATGCTATTGCCGATAGCACATATTTTTAACTATGAAACTCTAATCCAATTAATATGAACGAGCAACAAATCTACATAGGACAAAATGCTCAATCTGATTTGAGCGCAAAGCATTTTGAAACTATTATCATCGGGGGCGGACAGGCAGGTCTCTCTGT
>SPBY01000070.1 GCA_004525825.1 Bacteroidia bacterium | reverse complement strand
TTTCAGAATGATGCGTGTGTCAATGACCGTGCCGGAGAGTCCTCCCTGGCTTACCTTGTATCTTCCAAGCACCCTGTTGGCGCGGTTCAGCATCAGCAGCCAGAACTCCTCGTGATCCAGGTCTCCCAGCAGGGGATGAAACAATTTAAAAACGGTTTCGCTGGATTTGACGGGAATTTTTTCCACGTGATGCATCCCGGCCCTTCTTCGGCCAAGTTCCATGGCGGCAAGGAGTGTAATGGCTTTTGCCGGACCCACTCCTTTGATCCTGACCAGTTCGCCGATGCTTTGTCTGCCCAATTCCTGCAGATTGTTACCTGCACCATGGAGGATGGTCCGAGCCAGCTCTACAGCTGTTTGATTTCTTGATCCTGAACCGAGCAGAATGGCCAGCAATTCAGAATCGGAGAGGTACTGGACCCCGTTGGCCATGACTTTCTCCCGGGGGCGCTCCTCCACCGCCCAGGTGGTCAGGGCATGTGAGTTGTATTCATTCATAATCCTTTTTAAACATTGATGTGCCGGAGCAAGCATCATCAGTGCAGAAGAGCCACCATTTAGTGAGGCCATTTTTTGTTCCAGTGTATCCCATGCCAAAGCCTACAGAGGGTGCCTCAAAAGCCCCTTTTGAGACAGCATTTTAAGCGAAGAATTGGGTATAAGGGAAACATAAAAAAAAGGCCATCCACGTATGGACGGCCTTCAATATATCTGGGTGATGATTAGCCTACAGGCTATTCACATGCTTGGATAGCTTTGATTTGAGGTTGGATGCCTTATTCTTGTGAATCACATTGTTCTTGGCAAGTTTGTCAAGCATGGAAACTACTTCAGAATACTGCTCAGTGGCGGCAGCCTTGTCGGTGGTACCACGCAATTTCTTCACTGCGCTCCTTGTGGTCCTTGCGAAATACTTATTATTCACACGCTTTAACTCGATCTGCCTGATCCTCTTCTTCGCTGATAAGTGATGTGCCATATTGTTCTATACAATTAATTTGGGGATGCAAAGATAGGGGTTAATTTGAATGATACAAACAAAATGACGCAAATTTGCGCAGCTATTTGCATAGCTTTTTAGTACTTATCAGAATGGCTGCCACATTGGCCAGAGAGATCAGTGCAATCAGTCCCACCGACACGCCAAAAATAATGCCGTGCAGGGAAGTAGAGGTATTTAAGCTCCACTCCTGGGCCATGTTATGAAACTTCCCGGCCAGAAGAGAAGTAATGATCAGTGAAAATCCGGTGACCGCTGTCATCAGAACCAGTAAAAGCAGGATATAAGGCCTGCTGATTTCCCTGAAGTGAAATCCCAGTTTGTTGAGTCTTCGGATCTTTTCGGATGAACGACTGATCATCAGCTGAAGGCTGAGCAGGAATACCAGAAAAGCAAGCCCAATGATAATGGCCGCGACCACTACAAGGAAGCTGATGATGAGTTTCAGGATGATGTTCATGCGGCTGCTTTTTAGCTTTTCGCGGATGGTATCGTAGCTTTTTTCTTCCAGGAACCTGATGATGGATGGATCGGTAGGATCCTTTGACACCACAATCAACTGGGAAGGGTTGCTCTTGTCGAAATATCCGTACTTGTCATTGGCCCATTTGAGGAAATCGAGGGGGACCAGGATGGAATGGATGCGGTTGCTGAAGCCCACGATTTGTCCGTCGTAATCGTCATACCAGCCTTTTCCCTGCAGCCTCAGCTTGAATTTAATCATCGATAATACTCCCTTGGGAATCTGGGGGAGCCCCTGGCTGGGTGCGAATCCGAAATTATAGAGGTTTAGATAGTCCTGGGGAATAATGACAGGGATCTTTCCCACTTCCGGATCCCAAAGCCACTCTTCAGATTTCACATCGATGAATTCATCGGGAATTGCCTCAAAGAAAAGTTCCGTGTAGAAATCGGGGAACCTTTCGTTCTCGGTATAGCCGCTTACGGGGAACTCATTGGAGAGAAATGGCGACACCTGATCGGCAAAGGGTTGCTGGGCGATCTCCTCGATCTCCTCTTCGCTAAATCCGCCCGTGGACAAGCCCAGGGTCTGGGCGATGTTTACATTTTTATTGATCACGATGTATTCGGGATCGAGCAAATCGCGGTTTTCCGAGAGAACCGATTTGATATCGATGTAGAACTGGATTCCTGCCAGCAGAAGTACAAATCCAGCCAGAGTACCAAGGAAGGCCCATAGCAGGTGGGCCCTGCTATGATCTTTCCACAATATCTGGTAAAGGAGTCTCATAGATTTAATTTTACATCAATATCGGGCAGCTCTGTTTCATTGAGTGAAGTAAGCACCAGTCCTGCTTTCCGCATCTCACATTCGTGCTGAATCAGCTGGTAAGCTTTGAGGGTGTTTTCTTTGTCCATGTGGCTGAAGCACTCATCGGCCAGAAGAAAATCGAAGGGTTGGACAAGTGCACGTATGATGGCTACCCGCTGTTGCTGTCCGAAAGAAAGGATTCCTGCTAAGCGGTGCAGGTAAGGTTCCATACCCAGGGCATGGGCAAGCTCCCCGATTCTTTCGTTGCTTACATGGCCAGTGATATTGTTCTTAAGCTGAATATTTTCCAGGGTGCTAAGGTCATCAAACAGCTCGAGTCCCTGGAAAATTATGGAAAGCCTTTTTTTTCTCAGGGCCGACCATTCTCTCATGGTAAAAGATTTGATATTGCGGCCGTCCAGGAACACATCCCCCTGGTAGTCGGTGCGAATTCCATACATCACCGAGAGGAGACTGGTTTTCCCCCGCCCGGAAGGGGCCTCAATCACGTACGATTTCCCCTGTTCCAGCAACAAGGAGTCTGCCTCCCATACTTCGGAGCCTGCAGTATCCTGCTCCAGCAGGGGAAGCGGAATCATTTGTTCAAAGCGGAAGATCATCTAATGCTGTTCAGATTTCCCAATGACTATTTGGGCGTGTCAACCACTTTCAGAATGGTATAAAGGCTATTTTCCGAAGGATCGCTGGTTTTCAATACCATCTTGCTCTGATAGTTCCCGGCGGATACTCCCAGGTAATCAAAGGGATCGGTCAAACGTGTCACCCACTCACTCCTTTTAGGATTCTGGGAGAGCAATCCTTTGACCATCCCGGGATAATCTTCCAGGTCGAGATTCACAAACAATCCTATGGATCCTGTGGCAAATTCGCTGAACCTGGAATCTGCCAGGGAGTTCTCATAGCTTCCTCCTTTGACTGCCTCCTTATATCCTTTCACATTGGTCACCACCAGGATATCGTTTACAATGCCGCTGTAAATTTCATTGCCCTGGAAATTGATGATAAAGAAATCACCCTCTTCCTCCACGGGGATCATCGATCCCACAGTCTTCATCAGTTTTTCTTGAAGGACCTTGCCGTTGACTCCCACGCCAATAAACAATTCTACCGGGATCATTGCCTCTGATTCCAGTCCGTTTATGGTGATGGTAAAATCACCTGAGATAGATTCCAGGAGATCCTTAATTTCCATACCTATGGCCATTTCCACTTTGGTGCTTACGGTATCGAGCTCTGGCGGAGCAAATTTGCTCACCAACTTGCCCAACTTCTCCAGGTCCATGGATCCCGCCAAAGCTACAAGTAAGTTGTTGCCCGGAGCCAGATTCATCATATGACTGTTCAACTCAGGTTTCATAACCAGGAACTCCTCAATGTTCTTTTTCACCTCTTCACTGAAATGAGTCTCCCCGTTTATATTCAATTCCCCGTTGGCAAAATCAAAATAGATCTGGGCATAATTGTTATACAGGGTCACCGGGAAATCAGGTATCTTATCGCCAATCATTTTTTCAATGATATCAAACAATTCGTTGGAGGATATCCATATGTTGAGGTCTTTCATCTTTCCCTGGAAATCCTTGAAGTCGACCAGGCTGGTAATGGACTTTTCCCTGACCGGGCTAAACATTTTATCCAGGCTTTCGGTGAAGTAGGCGGTCTCAAACTCTTCATCACCAGGTGAGCTGAGAACAATCATCTGCTTTTCATTCCAGCCGATGATCCCCCCTTTGTCAGGTTGTATCCAGGAATAGATTTCATTGACCTGGAATTGAGACCTGAGATCTTCATCGATCTTTGAAAGGGTATTCTCAAATTTCTTTACGTCCTTCATACCACCGACTACGCCAATAATAGGAGCCTCGTCCTCCATCTTAACAAAAACGTAGGCATATTCATCCATCATCAGGCCGGTACTCAGGGGATCCTCCAGGATCTGTCCCCAGATTTCATCTTTCACACGCTCTTTGATGGATTCAAAGGTGTTGATCTTACTCTTGGTATGAATCTGCATGGGGTGCAGGGATACCACTGCAATGGCATCGTCAGGAATGCTGTGCACGAACTCGGGAGACTTCCTTGAACAGGATGAAACCACAAATGCGGCAGTCACTATCAGGACAAAGATTAATTTTTTCATTAAAGAACAGTTAGGTTTGAATTCGCGAATAAAGATACAATATATATGAAACCAATGGTCCCACCTCTTTTCAATTCTTGTTTAGAAGTAGTAACGTGCCCCTAAGCCTCCACCGAAGTTAAGTCTGATTTCTGGAAGCAGGGCCAATCCGGGTACTAACTCGGCGAAGACTTCCACCGGGGTCCCTTCAAAATGGTAAGCAATACCCACTGGAACGCGGGCACCCAGGCCAAAATCTGAAGACAGACCCACATAGGCACCTACGCCAAAATAAACTGGTAGTGAACCTTCACTAACACTTATGAGGTCAAAATTGTGAACCAGGAAGTCAGCCTGCAAATAAAGCCATCCGTAATCGACAAAAGACCAGGCTACGGCTGCATCCAGGGCAGTCCTTTCACTGGTCCACATTTTGGCGCTTAAACCTGTGGGTTCACCAAATACAACACCAAGGCCAAATCCGCTGTTCTGTGCTCTAACACCAATAGAAAACAGGGCAACGAAAGCAATGAGAATTAGTTTTTTCATAAGAGGATTTGTTCAGTTAAACATCTTAATTTAAAGCTAATAATACTATCAAGCTTCAAAACAGATAACTGGAAATTCCCTAAAATGTTGTGAAGGGGAACTCTTGCTGAGATTTACCAGGTCCGGTCCTTCAAATAGTCATCCAGGGCCTCCCGGGTCATGGGAAGTTCATCTGGATTGTTTTTCACCCACTCCAGGAAGGCCGCTTTGATCTCATCGCTCCACTGTCCGTCGATCTGTCCCGGGGTGTATACTCCCTTTTTCAGCATCTCATGTCCGAACATATCGCGCAGCATGATGAACTCGGCGCGTTCCACCACCTCTTCTGCCAGATGGGCGGGGATAAAAAGAACCCCTGTTTTTTTGGCAAGTACCACATCTCCGGGAAAGACGGTGGCCCGCCCCATCCGGATGGGCACGTTGATCCCCATGAGCATGCTTTCCGTCAGGAAGGAGGGATCGAATCCTCTGACAAAGGCATTAAATCCTTCGATTTCGGCAAGCCCTTCCATGTCGCGCGATCCCGCGTCGAAAACCACCCCGTTGCCCGATTTGGCATAGATGGCATTTCCCAGGTTGTCGCCGATCAGAGTGCCATCTACCACTTTGCCAAAGCCGTCGGCCACATAAACGTCCCCCTGTTGAAGGGCATCGATGGGCCAGGAATTCATGGCACCCACACGACCCAGTTCATGTCCTTTTTCTGTGGTGCGATCCATCACTTCAGGTCGCTTTGGCATATATAGGGCGGTCAGAGCCCTTCCCACCACCGGTACATCGTCATGCAGGATAACCCAGTCTCCCTCAAACTGGTTGTGGTATCCTTTGGAACGCAGAATCCCCCATGCCTCTTCAATGGAGACCTTAAGCATTCGATCCAGGATTTCTGCAGGGACCTTTGGTCGGCCGTCTTCGAAGCGTTCCCCGCTCCACTCGCTGGTGTAGTAGGTCACTTCCCCGGGAGTATCAAAGAATTGAGAGTAAGAAGGAATTGTAAGGATCAGCGCAATTACAAATATCAATGACTTTTTCATGATTAGGATGTTATAATGTTAGATGCTCACTTCGTTCGCGTTAAGATAGCTTAGGTTTGATCGCTGGCAGGGGTTTCGGCTTCGGATTTGCGGCGCCACCAGGTGGCCAGGGAACTGCCGGTAATGTTCATCATGGGTCCGAACACTGCTGGTGCCACGCCGATGGTGGCCACCCTGCCCATCTGCAGCGCAATTCCGGAGGCCAGTCCTCCATTCTGCATTCCCACCTCCAGGGCGATGGTACGGCACGATTTTTCATCCATCCGGGCCAGTTTACAAACCGAGTATCCCAGGAAGTATCCGGCTGTATTGTGTAAGAGGCAGGCCAGGATCAGCAGCAAACCGATATCCAGCAGGCTGTCCCTGCCAGCGGCTGTAATCACCAGGATAATAGCCCCGATCCCTGCCATGGAAAAGAGGGCCGTCAATTTGTTCAGAACAGATTTTTTATCCCCTTTCAGTTTTGAAAACAACAGGGCAGCTACGATGGGAAGTAAAAGGAACCAGGCCAGGTCCTTGACAAGCTGCAACAAAGCCGCACCGGCTTCAATTTCAGAGGTTTGGAAGAGGATCAGGTTCTTTCCAGCGATGATCAGCAGGTAGACCACTCCCTGAATGATCCTGCTTTTAAGTTTCTCATGGCCATAGGCCAGGGTATTGAACATCAGTCCGGCTACAATGGGCAGGATCACCATGTTGATGATACTCAGCATCATGCCCCAGAAATCAATGGGTACAAACTGTCCCGCCAATAACTTCATCAACGATGGGGTGATCAGGGGAGCCAGCATGGTGGCCACTGCGGTGAGGGTGACCGACAGGGCCAGGTTGGCTTTGGCAATAAATGACATGACATTGGAAGCCAATCCGCTTGGCGAACAACCCACCAGGATGATCCCGGCAGCCACTTCTGGAGGGAATCCGAAAGTGCTTGCGATGGTAAATCCGATGATGGGCATGATGGTAAACTGGCAGGCAAGTCCCACCAATACCCCCTTTGGCATTTTAATCACCCCGGCAAAATCCCGGAAACTCATCTGTGATCCCATGCCAAACATGATGATTTGCAGCAAGGGGACAATGGTGGCCTTGAGTTCGAAATCGCCCCATTTCAGGAAAAGGGCGGGATAGTACATGGAGATGGTCACTGCCGCAAAAATCATGATGGTGTAAGAAAAGCCCTTCCCAACGGAATTTCCTCTAACCCCGAAGGCGAGAAAAGTAAAAAATGCGAAAAGCAGGGGACCCGTATATGTACTCTTGCCGCTAAGTAAAGCTGCCAGGAAAAGGATCAGGGAGAGGCCGGCCAGTCCAAGCAGAAAAAGGTAGAGTTTACTTTTCTTCATAGATTTCATGTGAAGATCCGGAGTAATTTAATAATTTGTAAGCTTATACCAACGAAACTGCTCATGGAATCGATAAAAAATCGCAGATCATTTCTGAAAAAAGCCGGATTGGGAGGATTGGGCCTGGGAGTGATGATGCACGCTCCTCTGGAGGCACAGATTGACTACCTGACCCAGGATGTGAGCCGCTACTCCGGACCGGCCGACCTGAAAATCACCGATATGCGCATAGCACAGGTGGGCAACGTTCCCATCGTAAAAATCTATACCAACCAGGGGGTGTACGGACTGGGGGATGTGCGTGACGGGGCCGACAAAAGGTATGCCCTGATGTTGAAGAGCCGGATCCTGGGGGAAAATCCATGCAATGTGGAGCGGATCTTTAAGATCATCAAGCAATTTGGCGATCATGGACGCCAGGGGGGTGGTGTTTCGGGCGTGGAGATGGCGCTCTGGGACCTCACCGGGAAAGTATATAATGTACCGCTCTACCAGTTGCTGGGGGGGAAATACCGGGACAGGGTACGTATTTATGTGGATACCCCCTCAAGGAATACTCCTGAGGAGTTTGCCCAAAAGATGAAGGAGCGCATCGATCAGGGTTTTACCATCATGAAGATGGATATCGGGATCGGCCTGATCAAAGAGATCCCTGGTACCCTTAGCAATACGGAACACTGGGATGAGATGCGTGGATGGGAACAAACCAAGGGAAGTTACGGACTCACCATGCATCCCTTTACCCGGGTTCAGATCACAGACAAGGGAATAGCAGAGATGGTGAAATACCTGGCAGCCATGCGTGAACTGGCAGGATGGGAGGTGCCGGTAGCTGTCGATCACCTGGGCCACATGGGACTGAACAGCATGATCAGGCTGGGGCAGGCCTTTGAACCCTACAACATTGCCTGGTTGGAGGACCTGATTCCCTGGCAGTATACAGAACAGTGGAAAGAGATCTCCCAATCGATCAATGTTCCTACCCTCACCGGAGAGGACATTTACCTGAAAGAGGGGTTCCGGGATCTGATCGAGCTTAGGGCGGTAGATATGGTTCAGCCCGACCCGGTAACGGCCGGAGGATACCTGGAGACCAAGCGCATTGGAGACTTTGCCGAGGAGCATGGGATGGCCATGGCTCTGCATCACGCCTCGTCGCCCGTCTCCTTCATGGGTTGTGTTCATACAGCCGCAGCCACAGAAAACTTTGTGGCCCTGGAGCACCACTCGGTGGACAATCCTTGGTGGGAGGATCTGGTTACGGGGCTGGATCAACCCCTGGTGAAGGATGGGTACGTAAGTGTACCGGAAAAACCAGGAATAGGAGTTGAATTGAACGAGGAGGTGGTCAGGGAGCACCTTCAAAAAGGGGAGGAATTGTTCGCCCCCACTGAAGAATGGAATGAGCGTCGTTCGTGGGACCGGCAATGGAGTTAATCGAATTTAACAGATCTAAGACCATGAAAGAGCTATTTGCCATAATATTATCGGGACTACTGTTTGCTTGTGCTCCTGAGAATTCTTTGAAGTCAGGTCAGTTGTCACCGGTCGCTTTGACCTGTGAGTACCTGGAGAATCCGTCGGTGGTGGACGTAACACAGCCGCGACTTGCCTGGATCAACCTGGCCGCAAGTGGAGTGCGTGGGGAGCGTCAGACTGCCTGGCACGTAAGGGTGGCCAGCTCCAGGGACTTGCTGGATCAAGCCGATCTTTGGGACAGTGAAAAGCAATTGTCGGAGCAATCGACCCGGGTGAAGTACGAAGGACAAACACTTAGCTCAGGACAGGAATGTTGGTGGCAGGTGCGCACCTGGAACCGCGATGATGTACCCTCTGACTGGAGCGAACCAGGCATGTGGCGCATGGGCCTGTTGGATTCAGGCGACTGGAAGGCAAGTTGGATCGGGGCCCCCTGGCAGGGTGAAGAGGCGCTTCCCAAACCAGAGCGCAATCCCGACGCCGAACCCGATGATTTTGGTCCCCCGGCTCCCTTGCTAAGAAAAGATTTTCAGGTGGAGAAGTCGGTGGAAAGCGCCGTGGCATTTGTGACAGGACTGGGTTATTTTGAATTGTGGCTCAACGGTGCTAAAGTGGGAGAGGACATGCTGGTGCCCAACCAGACCAATTATGGAAAGAGACCAGAGCTGATGGATGCATTGATTTTCCTGCCAGATGATTTCAGGGAGTATAGGGTCATGTACATGGCCTATGATGTGAAGGAACAACTGAAAGAAGGAGAGAACACCCTCGGTGGAATTCTTGGGAACGGTTTTTACAACCCTGCCAGGTTCTGGGCAGCTCCCTACGGCTCCCCAAGGTTTCTCTGCCAACTTCATATTAAGTATACCGACGGGACTGAAGATGTGGTGGTAAGCGATGAGAGCTGGACAGCTTCCAAAAGTCCCATCCTGATGAACATGGTTTATTACGGGGAGCACTACGATGCCAGGTTGGAGCAGCCGGGATGGTGCAAGCCCGATTTTGATGCTTCGGCCTGGGAGCAGGTGGTTCTGAGGAAAGCTCCCTTTGGAAAACTGGTGGCCCACACAGCCTATGCCGATAAGGTGACAGAAAAGATAGAGCCGGTCTCTATTGAGAAGCTGGATGAGGGGCACTATAAGGTCGATTTTGGGGTGGAGATCTCCGGATGGGTCAGGCTGAACGGGGTGGAAGGACCCGAGGGTCACACCATAGGGATCATGCCCAATGCCAACCTTTACTCCGGGGAAAACAGCTACACACTCAGAGGTGGGGGACCGGAA
>SPBY01000532.1 GCA_004525825.1 Bacteroidia bacterium | reverse complement strand
TCAGGTGGATAAATTTCTCTACGAGGATGGCCATGCCATTTTCCTTCTGGCCGAAGGACGGCTGGTGAACCTGGGTTGTGCCACCGGTCACCCGTCATTTGTCATGAGTAATTCATTCTCCAACCAGACTCTGGCCCAACTGGAACTCTGGCAGAAGGAGTATGAAATCGGTGTGTATATGCTTCCCAAGCACCTCGATGAGGAAGTGGCCAGGCTGCACCTGGAACAGCTGGGGGTGAAACTGACCACGCTTACCAAGGAGCAGGCCGAGTACCTGGGAGTAAACATCGAAGGTCCCTATAAACCTGAACACTACAGGTATTAGGATCATAATATTCATTCCTCGCTTAAACCGAGCTTGCGAGCTCAGCGAAGCTAATCTGCAGCTTCGCTGCATATTGTAGGCTTCGTCATGAGCATTATGATCCCTAATTGGTTATGAGGAGGACATCCCCCTGTATGGAGGTCCGGTACTCTACCAAGGGGAATTCGGCCGGACCGGAATTGGGATAGGCGCCATTGACCAGGACGTAGGTGGATGCGCATTTGGGGCACTCAAACACACCCACAAAATTATCATCCTCCACCACTGCAATGTCGTGTTCAGGGAATTCTGTGCAAGTGAGGTCGTAGGCATAGAATTCCTGGTCGGCTGCCCGGTAAAGCACAATTCCCTTGTAGCCCTCACCCGGGAGAATTTTGGTGGTACCGATTCCCATGTCGGCCAGGTCGGCATATAACAAGAGGGGAACATACACCTTGACATAAGGAATTATCTGTCCCCGGTTGGATTCACAGGAGGGAGTAAGCACAACTGAGAACAGCAGGACAAGTAACAGGGATAATATATTCCGGCGTAAGGTCATTCAGGGGTCAAAAGTACGAAAATTGGCTATTTTTTGTACTTTTAACTCCGTAACAGCGTTATTATTGTATCTGGCATGCGAAAGATGGAATTTGATATTGGAAACATATTATACATTGTAATCACCCTGGTAGCTGTGCTTATTGGTGTATTAGGGAAGAAGAAAAAGCCAGGGGCCCCGGGTACAGGTGAAGTAAGCGGGAAGGCCCGGCCGGGGTTTATGGAAAACCTGGAGCGCTTGTTGACGATGGGGCAGGAGAATCCGGCAATTGTTGATTTACAGGAATTTGAGGAAGATCTTCCCACAGAAGAAGAGCGTATTCCTGAACTGGAATCAAAATCCAGATGGCAACCCATGAAAGCCCCCAGCATCCTGAATGAGTATGAACGGATCATGCAAGGGAACCAACAGGAGGCCTCAGATATTTACTTTAAAGAAGGTGGTAGCATGACGGAGTCCCTTGAGTTAATTGATCTGGATGAGGATTCGGGTACAAGTTTTCCTGATATAGTGAGTGATTTTGATGCCCGGAAGGCGATTGTATACTCTGCCATCATCAATCGTCTTGATTATTAGGATTTTTTTGTAATTTTACATTTAAAGAGTTCCGGTGTACGCGGAATTCTTTTTGTTTTTGTTGTTTTCAAGCGAAAATAGTTATGTCACAAGCGTCTTATATTACCGAAGAGGGACTGGCCAGGCTGAAAAAGGAGCTTGAACATTTGACTTCTGTGGAGAGGCCAGCCATTTCACAACAAATTGCTGAGGCCAGGGACAAGGGTGACCTTTCTGAAAATGCTGAGTACGATGCAGCCAAGGAAGCGCAGGGTATGCTGGAGATGAAAATCGCAAGGTTGGAGGATATAGTGGCCAAAGCCAGGATTATTGACGAATCTAAAATCGACACTTCACAGGTGCAGATTCTTAATAAGGTAAAAATCAAGAATACCAAGAACAACCAGCAAGTTGAATATAAGCTGGTTTCTGAAAGTGAGTCTGATATAAAAAGTGGAAAGATCTCCGTGGAAACTCCCATAGCCAGAGGACTGCTTGGCAAAAAAGTGGGTGATGTGGTCGACATCAGGGTTCCCTCAGGGCTGATGTCGTTCGAGATCATGGAGATTTCCCTGTAATCATATAGTCATGGCCACCATTTTTTCAAGAATCATTGCGGGAGAAATCCCTTCCTACCGAATTCTCGAGGACGAACGTTATTATGCCTTCCTGGATATCAATCCGCTGGCCCAGGGGCATACCCTGGTGATCCCCAAATTGGAAACCGATTACCTTTTCGACCTGGAGGATGAATTGCTTGCCGATATGATGGTGTTTGCAAAGAAGGTGGCACTGGCCATTGATCAAACCATGGAGTGCAAGAGGGTAGGAGTGGCGGTACTTGGCCTTGAGGTACCCCATGCACACATTCACCTGGTGCCCATTAACAACTTGCATGACATTGAATTCAGCAGACCCAAACTGAAGTTTACAGATGAGGAGTTCAGGGTCACGGCAGAAAAGATAACTGCAGCCATCAGGTAGTTAGAACCCTGCACCTCTTATTTGATCCTCCCGGGATTCTTTCGGATAAAATCTTCCCAGCTGCCGGATCCTGATTTTGACAAGGCGATTCCATTCTGGTAAAAATGGCATACTGCTGCAGCCAGACCATCTGTGGCATCCAGGTTTTTGGGCAATTCTTTCAAATCAAACATCCTCATAAGCATGCCGGCTACCTGCTCTTTGGAAGCATCGCCGACACTGGTAATGGCCAGTTTTATTTTTCGGGGAGCATATTCAAAGACGGGAATATCCCTGGATAGTACCGCCGCCATGGCCACACCCTGGGCCCTGCCCAGTTTAAGCATCGACTGAACATTCTTTCCGTAAAAAGGTGCCTCAATAGCCACTTCATCTGGAAGGTATTTTTCCATGAGTGCAACCGTAGACTCATAAATCTTCCGGAGTTTCATGTAGTGGTCTCCTTCACGTCTCAGGTCCACCACATCCATGTCTACATATACTGGAGTTTTACCGGCGCTTTTTATTACACCGTAGCCCATCAGCGTGGTTCCCGGATCGATCCCCAGGATGATTCGTTCAGGTAAGTTTCCCATTTCGTCGAGCAATATTCTGGATCAGAATGCCGCTTACCAGCAAAATGAT
>SPBY01000373.1 GCA_004525825.1 Bacteroidia bacterium | reverse complement strand
ATTCTGAATATTAAGTTTGCCCCACTCTTAAGCAGATAATCGGCATTGGAAAGGATGAGTTGGTTATCGACTCCCGTATACTTCTTATGCAGTTCAGGGCTCATGTTCTTCAGATCGTAGAGGAAAAGATCGGTCACATCCATTATCTCCTCAAAATGTTCCTGCGCAGCGTACCCAGAAGTATCCACGGTGGTATGTAATCCGCGACCTTTGCATTCTTCCAGCAAGCGTTTCAATCCGCCGGACTGCATCATGGGTTCTCCGCCCGAGAATGTGACTCCCCCTCCCGACTCCTCGTAAAAGTGTGTATCCTTCAGGATGGATTCAAGCACAGCCTCCACCTCCATGCTTTCTCCATACACCTTCTTCCCTGACACGCTCCTTCCGTTCACCTTTCTTTCAATATCGACCGTGACCGGTTTCATGGACTGACTCTCGGGATTGTGACACCACCAACAACTAAGGGGACAACCCTTCAGGAATACCGTGGTCCGGATCCCGGGTCCGTCATGTACCGCAAAACGTTTGATATCTAAAACAGTTATCATCATTGAATTAAGATTGAAAGAAAGTAGGGGAAAGCAATGGTCTACAAACCGGGGGTCAATGATAGAACATCCAGCACTCGAAGAGGGCCTTACCAAAAGTGTGGTAAAGATTGGTATGTGCTATTGGTTTGTCCATCACTGCAGCAAGTTACGGAATTTTGTTGAAATAAACAGTTTGCTCCATTGGAGCATCTTCATCGCTGAAGATCCTATACAGCAGAGGATCACGTAACACATCTGTTAACAAAAAATGTTTCCCGTCAATCAGCACCTGG
Source organism: Bacteroidia bacterium (assembly GCA_004525825.1). GTDB lineage: Bacteria > Bacteroidota > Bacteroidia > Bacteroidales. Next base: position 3,375 of record SPBY01000373.1, on the reverse strand, counting down.
TTATTGACAAGCCTAATTCCATGACTGTAATCAACATACCAGTCTACATGTCCGCTGTAAACGGCTTGTATGGGATTTCCATCAGTTTTATGCCAGCCGTAAATCACTACTTTATCGGCTTGCTTTGCCATCCTGACAGAAAGAATGATATCTTTTTTTATTCCGGCAATTAATTGTCCGTTTTTCCCTCCTGCCTCTGTTTTCTGTTTCTCAATCTGAGTGTTGTGGTCTACAAATTTTGCAGGAAGTTCATTTGCATTACCCACTGGTTCATAGGGGAACGGAGTTAACTTAAGCGGGGCCATCCTGAAAATATGATCGCTGAGTTTGGAGGTGAGGAGGGACGCTCCATATAATGTGGCGAGTCGCTGGGCTGTATGAGGATTCATGGGAATCCTGCAAAAATCCGAATCATTCCCAACCGATAAATAATCCGGCATGACTTCGTATTGCACCTTATGAACTATTCCCGCTGAGTCGGCAAATTCGCCCAGCATGGTGACTGTATTTCTTAGATAATCAGGCATATTTCCTGCAGACAATGCTTTGTAGATTTCTTCTTCACGCTCTCCCATAGACAGTGAGGCGATACGTTCCATAAAAGATGAACCCGATTCTGTATCCGCTTCACGCTGAGGTATGTTTAATCGTCGGATCGGAATAATCATAGTATCGGCAATGAAACCGGAATATGCCCTTTTTCCGAAATAGGTGTATTCCTTTTGTTCATGCTTTGTTCCATGCAAAATGCTATGAATAAAGCCATTAAGTTCTACCTGCAGGGTATGGTAAATCTTTTCGTCCGGATTTGTCTTGAGGATAATCTCTATTCTTCTTCCGGGAGAAGTGTACCACACAAGTGTATCTTTGATCTCCTCCCTGAAATGAAATGATCCCCCAAGATACTCCCTCATCATCTTACTGCGGTACCAGGTACCGCCAGTGGGTGAGACCAGGGGTTTGTCATTGTAAATCACCACACTGTCGTTATATGCCAAGGTGCATAAAAATTTATCCTTGCCGGATTTCAGCCATCTGACTAACGAAGGACCGTGAATAGTATCTTCATAGCCATAGTCACTATCAAGAAATGCAATACGTTTTAAGGTATCAGGTATCTCTTCAACAGCTTCGAGATAGCTGAAAATAAATCTTCCGCCTCCGCTGTGGCCGTTTAATACCACCTGAGGATTCCATGGATAAAACATCGCAGTGATATTGTCTACAATACTTTTCGTTTCCTGCAGGTAATTGGGCGTATTAAGCTTCCATAAGGGCCAACTTTTCTGTTTGGCCTCCAGATATACCACTACAAGCGTTTGATTATTAAGAACCCTCCTCAGGAATCGCGTTTGTGCACCAATATGCTGGATGTTATAATGCCAGTCATCGCTATCATCAAGTTTCTTCCCAAAAGTCTGTTCAATTGTATTCCCATTGGGAAGTGCATAGAAAATCAATAATACCTGATTATTTTTTCCAAACCCTTCCAGTGGTGCATTGATTAAAATTCGTGTACTGGCTGGAGAATTTTCAATGAGCAACTGCTGCTCATTAAAAGATCCGGATAGTTTGAAGCCGGACAGATGCTGAGCGCTTAAGCAAAGGGCCTGGAAAAAGAACAGAAATAAAAAAAGAGAGATCTTCCTTTCTATGGCAGCAGAGTATAATGACGTGAATGCATAACCATCTCCCTTACTCTTTCACAAAGATTCTGGTTGATTTTCCCCGTGAAGAAAACACTTCTCCATGGGTGCTTCCTCTATCTTTCCTATAATACACTATTGTACTAGCCCCCTAATAGTTGGACAATTTATAGAAAAATAAGTCAGGACAAAGCTCATATTTAAATCTACACCAGGTACTATGAAAAAGGAACAACGAGTCTTCAGTGCTGAGCAAAAGATGCAGACACAAGTTGAAAAGTAATACAAAACAATTGGGGAAGCTTTATGGAATTATTTATAATTATACATCCATATAGAAAACCAGGATATGAAAAAGCTACTACTTGTTATTGGATTGGCTCAGGCCCTCAGTTTATTTGCTCAGGAAACAAAGGAGCAAAAGATCACAACTGAAGTGAAAAAAGTAAGTGTGTATTTTGAGAATGCACAGGTCACCCGAGAGAAAAAATTAACAGTGAAACCCGGAAAAACTACCCTTAGGTTTGTGGACCTTTCGCCTTATATACAAGCCAAAAGTGTACAGGCTAAGGTAAAAGGAAATGTGACGGTACTTATGGTGAATCACCAGCTGAACTACCTGGACAAACTTGAGAAATCTGCTGAGCTTGTCAAGCTGGAAGCAAGTTATCATAGTCTGGAAGATGAAATCAATGTAGAACAAGCTCATATTTCTGTCATCGATGAGGAAATCATATTCCTCCAGGAAAACAGGCAGATCGGAGGAAAGAACCAGGAGCTCAATGTGGCAAATCTTAAAGAAGCATCCCAATTCTATAGTTCAAGACTTACAGCCTTGAAAATGGGAAGAATTGAGCGACAGAAAAGAATTTCGGATTTAGAAATGAAGCTTCAGAATATGAGGAATCAGATGAACTCCCTGTATTCAAAGAAAGAATTTCCCAGCGGTGAAGTGCTTATTTCGGTCGATTCGAAATCCGAGGAAACCATCAGCATCGAATTGTCCTACCTGGTCGACAATGCCGGTTGGTACCCAAGCTATGATGTGCGGGCCAAAAGCATTGCGGATCCCCTGCAGATAGTCTATAAGGCCAATGTACATCAGGATACTAAGGTGGACTGGGAGAATGTGGAGCTAATTTTATCTTCCAACAATCCTGGTCTTTCAGGTTCAGCTCCCGAGCTCCGAACCTATTACCTGAACTATGGTTCAGTTCCCCCCAGCTATAAGGCAAGCATCAGTGAGGTCTCAGGGAAAGTCCTGGATAACCAGGGGCATCCCATACCCGGTGCAAATGTGGTGGTAAAAGGTACTACCATTGGAACAATTACAGATATGAATGGGTATTTCTCCATTGCCATTCCTTCCGGAGCTACCATTCTTATGTTTTCTTTTATTGGGTATGTAAGCCAGGAAATTCCAATCCAGCAAGCAGAGATAAGAGTAATCATGGAAGAGGACATAACATCACTCGACGAAGTTGTTGTTACAGGCTATGCAAGCGAGGATTATGAAAGTTCTCCCTCGGTTGCCCGTCCGGGTAGAGCATCAAGCCCCCAGATAAAGAAAATGGAAACAAGCAGCCTGGCCCTGCCCACCGTACAGTTGGAGAATCAGACTAACGTGGAATTCATAATTGATATGCCATATACAGTTAGATCGGATAGCAGGAATTATGTGGTTAATATGACCGCTTATGACGTGCCTGCCTCTTACGAGTATTATTGT
>SPBY01000674.1 GCA_004525825.1 Bacteroidia bacterium | reverse complement strand
TGAAATGGGAGGCTGCCTTTTCGTGGGATCCAGGGATAAGCTGATCTGTAACCTGGGCGGGATCAATCCCAGGCTGCTCTCGGGACGTGCACCCAAGGTACCGGAGACCCTCCGAAGGGTGAACAATTATCCCGTGGGAGGCATCCAGGACGGTCCCCACGAGCAGGACTGGATCCGTGCCTGTAAGGAGACCCCCGAAAGCCGGGTGCAGCCCTTCTCAAATTTCGACAATGCGGGACCTTTCAATGAAATGATCGTGATGGGTGTGTTGGCAGTGCGTTTGCAGAGCCTGGACAGGGAACTGAAATGGGACGGACCCAACATGCAGTTCACCAATATCACCAGCAGCGATGAATTGCGGGTGGTCACGTCAGACGATTTCAAGGTCATTGATGGTCATCCTCATTTCGACACCAAGTACGTGACCCTCAATGCCGAGGAGACCGTCAAAGAGTATATCAAGCACAACTACAGGGAGGGCTGGACCCTTCCTGAATAACTTGAATCACAACAACTAAAAACCTATTTATGAAAACAACGATTCTTCTGGGCACTGCGGTTCTTATATTATCCTTCTGTGGTTGCACACCCAAAGACAATGCTCTCACATTCAAGGAGAAGAGGGATGGTTATGTGCTGCTCTTCGATGGCAAGACCACCGAAGGATGGCTTAACTGGAATGACGACAAGATTTCGGGATGGAATGTGGAAGACGGCTGCCTGGTGGGCCAGGGCCTGGGTGGTGATATCGGGGGCGATATCGTCTCGGTTAAGGAGTATGATAACTTCCATCTGAAATGGGAATGGAAACTGGGAGATCATGGAAACAGCGGAGTGATGTACCACGTGGTGGAAGATCTCAAGTACAAAGCTGCCTATGAAACCGGACCTGAATACCAGTTGATTGAGGACGACGATTTCCGGGATGAAAACGAAGACCCCTACCCCCTGGAAGACTGGCAGAAAACCGCTGCCGACTATGCCATGTATCTGCCCAACGACCTGAAACAGGTTAATTTAAGGGACTGGAACAGCTCTGAAATTGTCTTTACTCCCGAGAAAGCCGAATACTGGCTGAATGGACAAAAGGTGGTGGAGTTTGTCCCCTGGAGCGAGGATTGGAACAAGCGTCGCAACAGCGGCAAATGGGATCAGTATCCCGACTACGGATTTGCAAAAACCGGCAAACTATGCCTGCAGGACCATGGAAGCAAGATCTGGTTCCGCAACATTAAAATCAAGGAGCTATAGTGAAGGGCTCATCCTATTTGTGGTTCATCAGCTTGGTGGCCACCATCGGGGGACTCATGTTCGGCTTCGATGTGGGTATTATCTCCGGTGCCATACCTTTTATTCAACCCTATTTCGGTTGGGATGAACTACAACTGGGCTGGGGCGTAAGCTCCATCCTGGTGGGAGCCATCATAGGAGCCTTTGCCACAGGAACCCTCACTGAAAAATATGGCCGCCGAAGTTTGCTGATTTCGGTGGCCCTCTTTTTTGCCATCTCCTGTGCAGGAATGGCGCTTGCCCATAACCAGACCTTCTTCATATCCTTCCGGGTGCTTGGGGGACTGGCCGTAGGGGCAGTATCGGTACTATCACCCATGTATGTAGCCGAGGTGGCCCCTCCAAAGATCAGAGGAACCCTGGTGACCATTTATCAGCTGGCCATTACCCTGGGTATTTTGGTCTCTTATATTGTCAACTACGCATTGCACGATGTGGATAACAACTGGCGCTGGATGTTTGCCACGGGCCTGATCCCTTCGGTGGCATTCTTTGTTGGACTGATCTTCATCCCTGAAAGTCCACGCTGGCTGGTAAAAGCAGGCTTCAAAGAAAAGGCCCGGGCGATTCTGGAAAAGATCGGCGGATCGGAGTTTGCGGGTTCTGAACTGAAAGAGATTGAAAAGAGTCTGGTGAATGCTGGTCCCGGAGGTGGATTCAAGGCCCTGTTTGCCACCAAATACAGAAAGGTGATCATCCTGGGGCTCATGCTCTCGGTGTTTGTGCAAATTACCGGAATCAATACCGTGGTAGACTATGCACCCAAGATCCTGATTGCTGCCGGACTGGAGATTAAAAATGCACTCTTGCAGACCTCACTAATCGGACTGGTCAATTTTGCCTTTACCTTCATAGCGGTCTGGCTCATCGACAAGCTGGGGAGAAAAACCTTTTATACCATTGGATCGGCAGGAATGGCAAGCACCTTGCT
>SPBY01000565.1 GCA_004525825.1 Bacteroidia bacterium | reverse complement strand
GTTTATAGGCAGCAGCAGCGTCTGCCTGATCCTTGGAGACAACATTTTCTACGGGCATGGTTTTGGGCGTACATTGGAAAATGCTGCAACACTTGAGGATGGTGCCCTGGTCTTTGGATATTATGTAACAGACCATGAGCGCTACGGCGTGGTTGATTTTGACGATAACGGGAAGGTGCTTAGTCTGGTAGAGAAACCATTGGAGCCCAGGTCCAATTATGCTGTAACGGGACTCTATTTCTATAGCAACGATGTCATTGACAAAGCAAAATCGCTGAAGCCTTCGAAAAGGGGAGAACTTGAAATCACCGACCTGAACTGGCTTTACATGGAGGAGAAAAGGCTACAGGTAAAAATCATGGGCAGGGGCCTGGCCTGGCTAGATACAGGAACCCAGGAGAGTCTGCTGCAGGCTTCCAACTACATGCATACCATTGAGAAACGGCAGGGATTGAAAATTGCCTGCATCGAGGAAATTGCCTACATAAAAGGTTTTATCAATAAAACAGAGCTGCTGGTACTTGCCGACCAGATGAGAAACAGCAGCTATGGACAATATCTGTTCAATATCTTGAAAGACAGGAGATTAGATTCTAACGCGTAGGATAGATGGAAGTTAGGGACACGGGCATAGAAGGATTGTTAGTTCTGGAACCCAAGGTATTTCAGGACACTCGCGGATATTTCTTCGAGAGTTATCACAGGGAAGAGATGAAAGACCATGGCATCGATCTCGATTTTATCCAAGACAACCAGAGTCGGTCGACCCATGGAGTCATACGCGGATTACATTTTCAAATTGAACCCCATGCCCAGACAAAACTGGTGCGTGTCACCGAAGGCTCCATTTATGACGTGGCTGTGGACCTGCGACGGGGGTCTCCCTCCTACGGTCAGTGGTACGGTGTTGAACTGAGTGCTGAAAATTTTCTGCAACTACTGATTCCCAAAGGATTTGCACATGGTTTTTCTGTACTTTCCGACCACGCGACCCTGTATTATAAATGCGATGATTATTACCATCCCCAAAGTGAATTTGGCATCCGCTTTGATGATCCCGATCTTGGAATCGACTGGAAGATAGACCCCGGAAAGTCAATTATTTCAGAGAAAGACAGGAGTCTGCCATATTTGAAACAACTTAAATGACTGAACCATGAGTAAAGTATTGGTTTGCGGTGCAGACGGCCAGCTTGGACGTGAAATAAAAAAGATCCGGAACAGATATTCACAGATCTGCTCCTTTACCGACATCAAAGAATTGGACCTAAGCGATACGGCAGCCATTTCCTCTTACCTAAGCGCGCATCCCACCGATTACATCATCAACTGTGCAGCATACACCGATGTGGATAAGGCGGAATCGGACAAGGAGCTGGCCATGCAACTTAACCGCGATGTGGTGGCCAACCTGGTGGAAAGCATAAAGGAGCATCCCGCCACCCGAATAATTCACATTTCCACCGACTATGTCTACAAGGATGATAAAAACCGTCCATTGATGGAAGATGATGCCACCGAACCATCCAGCGTCTACGGAATCACCAAGCTGGAAGGGGACAAGCAACTTATGAATCATCCAAGGGCTCTGGTGATACGAACCTCCTGGTTATTCAGTGTTTTTGGGAAGAACTTTGTCAAGAGCATGATCAATCGAATGGACCAGCGCGGCGATCTTAAGGTGTTTTCGACCAGGTGGGAACACCCACTTACGCTGAAGATCTTGCCCGCGCAATCATGCAAATCATTTCAGATGTGGATTCTGGAAAATCGGAATTTACTCCGGGCATCTATCACTATTCCAATGAAGGGATTTGCAGCTGGTATGACCTGGCCATTACCATATGCCGCCTGATCAACTGCAGCGGGAAGGTCATCCCCATTGAAACCCATGAATATCCCACACCCGCTCCAAGGCCAGCTTATTCGGTGCTGAACAAATCCAAGATTAAAAGGGTCTATGGAGTAACAGTTCCCTATTGGAGGGACAGCCTTGAACTATGCATTAAAAACCTCTTATAGCTAATCAAAACCTAAGATGGATCAAAAAGAGTTGATTACCCTTGTAAAAGAGAAAGCCACCCGCTGGTTGAATGGGCCCATCGATGAAGCCTCCAGGGAAGCAATCCTCCACATGATGAATCACAATGAGGCAGAGCTCATTGAAAGCTTTTACAGGGACCTGGAGTTTGGGACCGGCGGACTCAGAGGAATTATGGGCGTGGGTACCAACCGCATGAATATCTATACCGTGGGAATGGCCACACAGGGCCTCTGCAACTACCTGCTGGAGCAGTTCTCCCACAGGGAGGAAATCAGCGTGGCTGTGGCATATGATTGCAGGAACAACAGCCCACTATTTGCAAAAATCACCGCTGAAATTTGTGCGGCCAACGGAATAAAGGCTTACCTCTTTGAAAGCCTGAGGCCTACTCCCGAGTTGAGTTTTGCCATCCGGCGACTGGGCTGTCAGAGCGGGGTGGTGATTACTGCCTCCCACAACCCTAAGGAGTACAATGGTTACAAAGCATACTGGGAGGATGGCGGACAAATCATCAATCCCCACGATGTAAACATCATCCGGGAGGTGCAGAACATCAAATCCATAGGGGAGGTGAAATTTGGTGCTAAGAGCGATTCAATCATCAAATTGGGCGAAGAGATGGATGCCCTTTACATTGAAGAGGTGGCAAAACAGTCATTGAATCCCGAAATCATCGAAGCACATTCGGATGTAAAAATCGTCTACACCCCCATTCACGGCACTGGAGTGATGATGGTACCCAGGGCACTGAAAAGACTGGGCTTCAAAAACATATACAATGTCCCTGAACAGGATGTGGTGGATGGAAACT
>SPBY01000547.1 GCA_004525825.1 Bacteroidia bacterium | reverse complement strand
GCTGTCCATGAAATAGAATATTTCGGTATCCAGGATAAACCTTCCCCTGCCGCTGGTAAGCCTGCTGTCTTCCTGTGTGAGGATTCCCCCTCCCATGTAATAGGCAATGCCTGCTCCCCGGTCGTAGTTGAGTGAGTCGGTATATTCTTTGTTGACCAGTTTTACATTGTTCCTGACCCTGGCCAGCCTGAGAGTTCCATCGTAATGGGCCAGGTCGCCGGTGAGTGTAAGAGTATCACCCTGTTGAACCCGCACGTGGCTGAAGGCGTCCACCGATGAGGTGGCCGGGTAGAAATAGGCCGAATCGCAGGTCATCACCACATCTTCGTGTTTTAGTCTTACATCGCCAATGAGTTTGCGGGCATCTTTGCCGATCTTCACATCATAGGCAGTAAGATCGGCATTCAGGATCTCCAGCATGGTGACCTTCTGGCCCCAGGCCAGCTGGAAAGGGGAAAGCATGCACAGCATAAGCAGGCCCGGATAAAAGAATCGCTTATGCCGGGGGGTCATCATTTCTGGCTGATCTGCTGGTCCAGTTGTGTACAGTGCTTGAAGGGGCCGCCCACCTTAATGTAGGTGCTTGCTTTCTTCTCCTCATACCACTCAGTCATCACTTCAAAGTTTTTATACTGAAGCGCCAGCCCCTGCAAAAGCAGGTAGTCCTGCTTCAGATTTGCACGGTGAGGTTCGGTCCTTGATTTAAGGTATAGCATCTTGTAGCACATCTTGTGGTTCTGGTCGGTAGACTCGAAGGGTTCGCTTAGGTCGCCAACCTTCATGTTCCTGATGTAGTAGTAGTCCTTGGTGTCAAGCTGATCCAGTTCAAAGGTGGAAGCCTGTGTACGCGGATTCACAATGAGTCCGCCGTTTACACTGGTTTTCTTGTCTTCTGAATGCCATTTCGCCACAAAATCGAATGAAGCAGAATCGGTTTCAATCGTGGTTTTCAAACTGTCCAGTTTATAGATGGCCTTCTGCTTGGCATTGGCATCGGCTTTCGGATTCATCAGGATGTGCCTGGTGTTGGCACGGTCGCCCCGGCGCTCCACCATCTGTATAATATGGTATCCGAAAGAGCTCTCGACAATTTTGGAGACCTGTCCGGGTTTCAGCGCCCAGGCTGCATTGGCATAAGCTTTGTCCAGCTCATTGCGATACATGAATCCCAGTTCACCCCTCCGGGCAGCTTCCGGTGCTTCTGAGTAGAGAATCGCCAGCGTTCCGAAATCTTCTCCCTCCTGAACGCGCTTTCGGAGTTCCAGAAGGCGTTCTTTTACATTAAAAATTGCCTCCTCACTATAATTAGGATATGCCACAATCTGGGCAAGCTCCACCTGTGTGTTTACATAGGGAATGCTGTCCGAATCCATGGAGCGGAAAAAGCGTTTTACATCGGAAGGGGTGGTGCTTACATCTTCTGTAATGGTATTTCTTACCTGCTCGGTGAGCATTTGTTCTCCAATGGCCTCCCTTAGGTCATCCTTGATGTCAAATATGGATTTATTGAAATAGGATTCCATCTCGGCTTCATCACCAAACTGACTGATGAAATATTCAAGCCTGGATTCCATCTGCATTTCCACCATGGCCGGTCCCACCTCAATACTGTCAATCTTAGCCTGTGCCAGAAGTAGCTTCTGTTCAATGAAGTAATTGAAGATATTACAGCGTGTATCTGGCTGCATATAGTTCCCCGACATTTTCATTTGCAGGTATTGCTGCTCTACATCTGACTGCAGGATATGAAAGTCACCCACAACTCCCACCACACTGTCGATTACCATGCTCTGCGCAGCCACATTCATGGTCATAGTTGCTCCCAACAGGATATAAATCAATCTTCTCATCATTTTCATCATTCATAAATTTCAAACTGGTTCCTGGTCACTCCGTCACTGTAAACACGATGTTCCAATTCTTGGAGAAATTCAAACTTTCGTTTGTTCAGTAAAATATTGGTGATGTCTTCAGCCACCATCTCCAGGGGGGACACTTCTCCCACTGTCAGGTGATCGGTGATATGCAGAAAATATCTGTAAGCTGAGTCGGTGTTCTCCGCATTGTTCCGGTTCCTCAGGTATCTGGAAGGATCCGGTATCTGGAAGGGAAGCTGTTCTTTGATGGTGGAGAAGTAGATCCAGGTGTCATTGAAATTGCTGAACTTCTCCGCGTAGCTGAGGCAGTATTTCTCCATCTGGTCAAGGTCCTGCTCCCTGTTGTTCCACGACCACCCCCTCAGTTCAGCTATGCGTGGTGCTGAGAGGGGTACCTTTACAAAGGTTCCTTTGATCACGTCCTCGGAAAGTAAAAAATTGCTTGTATTCTCCTGGTAGTAGGATAGCAATTCATTCTGGGAAACCATGGTGTCGAGCTTCTGTTGGACCAGCAGCTGCTTGTAGCTAAATATCAGCAATGAACGATGGTATTCTTCGATCTGCCTGTTAAAATCCATCTGCTCCTCAGTGAGTGATTGCTCGGCCCTGCGTTGCATCAACTGGCCCTTTACCCAGGTATCGATGTATCTTTTGGCAGCCAGGGCACTGTCCTGGGGACTTGTCCCCAAGGGGATGATACCGACCAGATCAGAGGGATACAGATAATGTTCAAACACACGTGCCACAGGTTTCTCATTATTCTTGTCCTCCCACAGCGAACAGCCCGGGGACAGGAACAAAACAAGTACCAGAAAAAGCAAGATTTTACTCATCCTCAGGGTTTTATTTTTGTGAGCAAATTGCGGTCAACCGTAACAGGATATTTCTCTTTCAAATAATTGATCCATTCGGCCTCCAGGTATTCCTGGTAATCAGAAGTAACCTGTCCGCGTGCGTCATCCAGTTTTTTGGCCTGGGGGGACCTGACACCTTTTACGATCACAAAAGTTCGGTTTTCCCCGTTTTCGGTGACCGGTCCGGGACCAGTAGCTCCGTTTCGTGCATC
>SPBY01000294.1 GCA_004525825.1 Bacteroidia bacterium | reverse complement strand
AGTCCCACGGCCAGCACCACCATATCAAATGGATCCTCGCGCCTGACTCCCCTGTGGATGTCCTCCACTTCCAGTACCAGCTGCTTCTCCCCTTCTCCCCGTAGAATTCTTCCCACCTTTCCTTTGGTCAGGGCAATCCTTTCTTTGCCCTCGACCTCTTTCAGCAGTTTTTCATTCCTGCCCGAAAGCCTCATATCGATGTAGAATATCTCTGAGCGAATCTCCGGATACTCGGACTCCAGCGTCAGTGCATGTTTAAGGGAGGCAGAGCAGCAAACAGCCGAACAATAGGGAAGGTGATTTACATCCCTGGATCCTGCACACTGTACAAAAGCAATTCGCCGGGGGCTAAGACCATCGGAGGGTCGGATCAGCTTGGACTTTTCCCGGGTGCAGGCGGCTAAAATCTGTTCAAACTCCAGGTTGGTCACCACGTCGGCTTCCTCCTGATATCTGTAATTTTCAATCCGCGCCGCATCATAAAGCGTCCAGCCCGTGGCCACCACAATTTTTCCCACATGGATTTCCACCTCGGCTGCTGTTGCACTCAGCTGGATCGCATCATAATCGCAAACCTCCAGGCATTTCCCGCAGGCCTCCCGTTTGCAGACCAATGGATCAATAGAATATTTCATGGGAAAGGCCAGACCGCTATTTATATAGGCTGCCTTCTCCCCTTCCTTCCTGCCCAGCTTCCGGGGCCGCTCCTCGGGACACACCTCTGCACACAAGCCGCAAGAGGTGCAATGGTTATTGATCAGTCGCGGCTCCAAAGCGATGCTTACCCTGAAGTCGCCGTCTGATCCGCGGATACTAAGTACGCTGGCCCCGGTATAGAAGGTGATGCGCGGATTGGAACGAATGCGTGAATAGTTGATTTCAAGTCCACATGCAGGAGGACAAAGTTTAGGGAAGTAGTTATTGAAGCTGGACACATTTCCACCCAGGTAGTTAAGCTTTTCGACGAGCATCACCTGCTTTCCAGCTTCAGCCAGTTCAACGGCCGCTGTAATGCCTGCAATTCCTCCTCCTATGATTAAAGTCTGTAAAGTCAAAAGTCTTTAGAGTCTAAAGTTTAATGCAGATCGCGTTTGAACATCTCCCATTCACCGGTTTCCGGATCCCAACGGCAGTTGGCAAATACCTCCCATTCCTCTTTCATGTTGGGATGGTCGGTGCGGAAATAGTAGCCGGGCCAGCGTGTCTCCTCCCTGAAAAGTACGGTTCTTATGTGTGATTCTGCCTGCCACATCCGGTGTACATTCTCCCAGCAGCGCATCAGTTCATTCAGGTCGCCCGCAGCCAGCAATTCAGCATCTTCCTTCATAAACTGCAGGTATTCAAGGCCCTTGGTCAGTAAGGCCTCGGAAGTTTTAAATCCAACGGAAGCACCCCCTGCATATTCATCCATGATTTTCTGCAGGCGGAACATAAACATCTTTGGCTTGACGTAGTTGGGATTTACATCCTCGTCGTTGGTATAGCCGCTGTGCTCTTCAAATACCCTCAAAGGCTTCAGCACTTTGTCCTTCAGGGCAAATATTTGTTCCTCATTAACCTCCGTCAATTCGGGGTGGTCCACGCAAAAGGCAATGGCTGCTTTGGCAGCAATCCTTCCTTCGGTAAAGGAGCCCGAGGAAAACTTGTGGGAGGAAGCTCCCGAGGCATCCCCGGCTGCAAATAGTCCTTTTACTGTGGTCATGTTGTCGTAGCCCCAATGGTGCTCTCCCTGTGCCAGGTCTTTGGGACCACTGATCCACGCACCAGAAGCTCCGGAATGGGAAGAGATAAAGTAAGGTTCACAGGCTGAGATCTCAGACGGGCTCTCCTCGGGCATGATATTGTGAGAGGCCCAGTTGAGTGCCTGGCTCACGGTCATGTCGAGGAAATCTTCCCAGGCTTCGGATTCCAGTTCTTTCATTTTCCGTTTGGCCTCTTTCTCGTCAGGAATCTCAGCCACCAGTTTCTGGATGGCCTCATCGGTCCGCATGTAGATGGGACCATTCCCAGCCTCCAGTTCAAGAAGCATCAGGTAGTTTCTCAGGTTGGCCGGGGTGGGTTTGGAGGTTCCATAGGGCGCCCAGTTTTCCAGTTCAGCTGCCCGTGTCTTCATATAATCCTCGCCTTTGGCATTGGTGGCTGTGGCCTTAAAAAGCAGGAACCATGCTCCCACCGGGCCATAAGAATCCTTGAATCTCACAGGAACAAAGCGAACTTCCTGGCAGGTCATTTCTGCTCCTGCTTTCAGAGTGAAGTAAGTACTGGCCCCACTGTTAAAAGGGGGATACCACGATCTGCCCAGTCCCTCACCCACCGATTTGGGTCGAAAGACGTGAACCGCTCCGCCCATCACATCCAGAACAGCCTTCGCTTTGAACACATAATATTTATTTTCACGAACACTGAAGCCCACCGCCCCCACGCAACGGTCCCCGAACATCACAGGTTCGGTGATAAATATACGTTCGTAATAAGTACCATAAGCTCCAAGTTCCCGGAGAGCACTCTTGGCAGCTTCCGACACAATGTTTTTATAGGATTCGCCATGAATCATGATCTGCCAGCGACCCTCGTTCACGTAGTTGCCCTCTTCATCCTTCCAGATGGGCAAACCCCACTTCTCAAACAGGTGCACCGATGAATCCACATGCCTGGCAATGTTGGCCACCAGGTCCTTCCTGGCAATCCCCATCAAATCGTTTTTCACATATCTTACATAGTCCTCAACTGTATTCTTGCCCTTACTCACCCCCAGGTAAAGGTTGATGGCCGAGAGTCCCATGGCCACCGCACCACTGCGTTCCATGGAGGCTTTGTCCACCAACGTCACTCGCTGCCCATGTTTTTTTGCCCAGTGTGAGGCTTCAAAGGCTGCCCCACAGGCAGCCATTCCTCCCCCCAGGATCAAGAGGTCGGTTTCGACTACGACCGTTTCAAAACTATCTGCGTTCATTATGTCTGATTTAAATTAAAGGGAATCCGGCTCGGTTCTGAGTATGGGGGATTTCAGGTCGTCCGACCCGGTTTCAAAACCTGCATCGGGTACAATGGTCCCTTCGGGTGTGGTACGGATGGGAAACTTAAAACGCTTGACCTTCTTGTTGCGGAACTTCACAGCCCACATGATGGAATCGGTACTCCGCAGGGGCTGCACCACTCCTCCCAGGGGCATAAAATCGGCATATCCCCGGACTTCGATGGCCTGGGTGGGACAGATTTTGACACAGCTGTAGCACTCCCAGCACATATCCACCGCCCGGTTGTAGGCTTTGTTCTTCTCCTTATCCAGGACCATCAGATCGTTGGGACAGATATACTGGCATGCAGTACGGTCCTGAGCCTTACATCCGTCGCACTTTTCATTGATTACGAAACTGGGCATAGCTAGCTTGCTTAGTGAACAACAAACATAATTAAATATTCCAGTGCGAACCTGTTGAAAACCTGCGGGAGCCGGAATTTAGAATGTTTTTAAAATCGTTGATTTAATCCTCCGAAAAGTGTTTGAGCATTTCGCGGTAGGAAGAGAACACACGGGCTCTGGAGACGAAACCCAGGTATTTTCCTTTCTGGAGCACCGGGAAGTTGTATCGACCGCTTTCGGTGAACTTCCTGGCCACTTCCTCCATCTGTTCGTTGGTATCGACAGTCCACTCAGGGGTGACCATCAGGTCGCTGATTCTGGTCACATCGTACATCTCCTGATTGAACATGATGTGCCGGATGTCGTCCAGTTTTACAATTCCCTGGAACTTGTTCTGTTCATCCACCACCGGATAGATGTTTCGGCTGGAGGTGGTGATCACCTGTACCAGGTCCCGCAGGCTTTGGTCGGGCCTCACCGTCTTAAAATTTGTTTCAATCAGGTCAGTCACTTTCATCATCAGTAGAATATTACGGTCCTTGTGGTGGGTCATCAGTTCCACCCGCTTGGCCAGCTGGACGGTATACACCGAATTCTTTACGAAATAGCGTGCGGTCCCGTAGGAAATGGTGGCTGCCAGCATCAGCGGGAAAAATAACTCATAGCCCCCCGTGATTTCCGCTATCAGGAAAATGGCAGTCAGGGGGGCATGTACCACCCCGGCTATCATGGCACCCATTCCCACCAGGGTCATGTTGCTTAAAGACACGTCCACTCCCAGCTGGTTCAATACCAGTCCGAAGAGCAGTCCAGTATTGGCTCCCATAAATAGTGTGGGCGCAAAGATTCCACCGATGCCACCAGCAGCAAAGGTTAGGGTGGTGGCAATAACCTTGATGAAGATTATGGCCAGAATGTAAATAATTACCAGCGCAAAACTCTGGTCCCAGCCTTCGAAGAAGGTATTTTCAAAGAGATGCAGGTATTCCCCCCTTAACTCCTGATTCACCACTTCATACCCTTCCCCATACAAAGGGGGGAAAAAGAAAATGATCACACCCAGTACACCGCCTGCCAGAAGAAGCCTTTTCCAGGGACTTCCAATTTTTTCGAAAAACCCTGAAATGCGGATATAACTTTTGGTGAAATAGACCGACAAGAGTCCGACCCCAGCCCCCAGCATCAGGTACCAGTGAATCTGTCCCATATGGAATTGCTCAGTGAGGTCAAACTGGTAAAGTACGTTCTGTCCCAGTAAGAGGTAGGAGGTGAGAGCAGCAGTGGCCGAGGCAATCAGCAAGGGGACCACTGCCCACATGGTCAGGTCCAGCGCGATGACCTCCAGGGCAAAGACAATCCCTGCAATGGGTGCTTTGAAGATGGCTGAAAGGGCTCCTGCACAGGCACAGGATATGAGCAGGGTAATCTCCTTGTAACTGAGTTTGAATGCTTTGCCAATGTTTGATCCAATGGCTCCCCCTGTGGCTACTGTCGGGCCCTCAAGACCTACAGAGCCGCCAAATCCCACAGTCAGTGCACTTGTGATGATGCTGGAATAAAGATTGTGGGATCGAATGATGCCATTGTTTTTAGAGATGGAGAACAGAACCCCGGGAATGCCATGTCCCACAGGACGCTTGTTCACGTACTT
>SPBY01000720.1 GCA_004525825.1 Bacteroidia bacterium | reverse complement strand
GACCGTGCAAGAGGCATAGGAATTGGTGAACCGGACTCCTTGGGAGGCCAATCGATCGATGTTTGGAGTTTCCACCAGAACGTTTCCATAGCATTGCAGGTCGGAGTAGCCCAGGTCGTCCACCACGATCAGGAGGATGTTGGGAGGGGCTTCCACAATATTACAGGAACAGCATATACCCATTATGAGGGCCAAAATGTAGAAGCGCATATCTTATAGTCTTATGAAAGCCTTGTTTTCATCGCATTTACCCAATCCGGATCCATGCGGATCAAGCGGTTCTTTTTTAGATTTTCCCTGACAATCCATTGTACATCAGGATCGGTATTATGAATAATATTCTCAAAAAGAGGCTTCCCTTTTTCGGGATAGGCCACAATACTTACACTGATCCCATAGCCCAGGCCTTTTCTTAAGACCCTGAACGGTTCGCCTTTTCTGTCACTGATCTTGCTCAGCTTGTGGAGGATTGAAAACACTCTTTCCAGGACCAGCTTAACCTGTTCTTTGTCCTTCAGAAGGTCCGGTTCACATAAGCCAGCCACCAGGGCCCTTTGTTCGTAAAGATTGCCCTGGATCCATGGATCGATATGGGAGAGGACTGTGTGGAAGTCCTTCCTGCCCGCATATTGCAGCGCCATGGCAACTCCTTCCCTAACCCGCCACCGGATGTCTGAAGCCAGATGTCGCAATCTTTCGTAATGATGATACTTGCCTTCACTTACCAGTTTTCCCAGTCCAGCAGCACCGCAGGCGGCAATGAACTCACCAGGAGTATTGGTTGGAGCCACCGTGCTGGTATATTCAAGGCACTTGTTGAAGAATGCCTCATTTCCAAGATCGGCAACCACATAGAGAAGTTCCAGGTTGGCCCTGGGGCCCGGCAGATTAGAATGATCGAATAAGAAACTGATCCAGTCCTCAGTACGGGATAATTGCTCTTTGTATGACGCCTTTTTGTTCAGTGGTCGGGCAAGGATTGATTTACCTTGTCTGATGAAGTTACAAATTTTTCATTCATACCTCAGGTTGCGCCATAAGCTTTTGAGGAATACAGAGGATTAGTTATCGTGAAAGAAACCTATTCCATCCTGGAGATCTCATTTACGATCAACCAAAGCTTATCGGATAGACGCCACTCTGTCATATACATCCCGGTGATTTCACCTCCCACAGTAAGTATCTTAAAGCTGCCCTTTTCCACGACGATCGTATCGCTCACACTTACCGACTCGGTCCTCAATTCCTTGAATATATATCCGCTTTTCATCTCTGTTTGTAAAAGCTTACGAATTTCTGCTTTCCGTGGGCCCAGGGCAGCACGCTGGCATCTTCCCTGTATTGGGTCAACAAAGAATCCACCTGTTCATTATTGAACCACCGGGCATTTTATTGTCCGGTTCTGTAAGGGATTAGGAGATAGGCTATTCGGATATAAATATAGGCAATAATCCCATCAGGCTATAGGCTTGTTGAACAGAAACCCTACTACTTGATGGCAGGAATGATATAGGTGGTGAGCAGGCGTTCCGGAGTAGTCCACTGGAGATTATCTCCTTCCACAAAGTTGTTGTTGAAAACTACTACAAGGTCGTGCTCTGGTAAGATCATGATCCATTGTCCCTCAAAACCAACCGCTGAGTACAATCCGTAATCGCTTACCCAGAACTGGTACCCGTAGTAGTTGTCAGGAATGAATTTCCGGGCCATGTGTTTTTGCTGGGAGACTTCTACCCAGCTTTCCGGCACGATCTGGTCCCCATCCCATTCTCCATTCATTAGATACAGATAGCCGAATTTGGCCATGTCACGAGGCGTCATTCGCACCCCCGATCCGCCGAAGGCCACACCCTCATTGCTTATGGGCCAGTAGTACTCATCAATGCCCAATGGAGTGAAAATATTTTGAAGGGCAAATGAATCGGCCCGCATTCCGGTTGCTTTTTGCACAATACCCGAAAGGAGCTGCGAGATTCCTGTGTTATAGCTGTATTCCTCTCCAGGTGATGCCATAG
>SPBY01000631.1 GCA_004525825.1 Bacteroidia bacterium | reverse complement strand
GGAAATCAGCACCCACACTGACTATCACATCCGCGAGATCGAAGCGGTAATCAGGAATCAATTCTTTCCCAAAGCGTATCCGGTTAGCCTCCCTAATGGCAGAGGCCGAGATAGCATCGTAAGGGATCCATTCTGTTCCCGCATAACTTGCTTTGAACTGTTCAATGACTGCTTGGGTAGATGGACTGTAGATGGAAGGAGTAAGCAATACAATGCTTCCACCCCTTTCAGAGATCTCTTTCAAAGACTGCATAATCTCTGCATCGGCCAGGTCCCACTCCATGGGCATTGCTTCCTTCAGGGGAGTCTGATACCTGCCGGTATCATAGAGTTCCATAAGGGAAGCCTGCACCCTGGCACTGGTTCCTCCCCTGCTAATAGCGGATTCAGGATTGCCTTCGATCTTAATGGGTCGTCCCTCCCTTGTCTTGACTATAATACTGCAATAGTCAGAGCCATCAATCAATGAGGAAGCATAGTAATTAGCCTCTCCCGGAGTAATTTCGTAGGGAGCCACTACGTAGGGCACCACCTTCCTGACCTTGGACTGACAAGAGGCCATTGCCGTAACAGCAAAGCTGAATCCACATAGTTTGAGAAAATCTCGTCGGGATGCCGAACCATCACCTTTTAGATCACCAAACAACGATAAGAGGGCATTGTTGCCCTTCACAGGCACATCGGGCTTATGCGCAGGTCCCCGATCCTCTTTGGCATCTATATCTTTCCAGTATTTCTTCATTCGTTTAGAATTTTTCAGCTTAGGCGATTAATAGTGACAAATACTGCATTCCCTGCCGTTGATATCAGACACCATAATGCTGTCCATTCTACCGGTCAGCAAGGAATCATTCAGGGCAGGATAATAGGTCTTATAATAGTTGTTCGAAAAATCAACTTTTGTCTCATCGTGGCACTTGATGCACCATCCCATGGAGAGATCTTCTACTTGCTCTACAATGTGCATATCTTCCACAACACCGTGACAGGTGATGCACTCCACTCCTCCAATGGTGACATGCTGCATATGGTTGAAATAGGCGAAATCAGGCAGGTTGTGAATCCGTACCCAACGAATAGCAACACTGTCTTCAGCTGCCTGGAGCACCTTTCTGATCTCAAATTTTCCTGTCCGGGTTCCCTCCTGCTGATGTCTATGACAATTCATGCAAAGGCTTACAGGTGGAATGCCGGCATTTTTACCTTTCAGTACGCCCGGATGACAGTAGTTGCATTCTATCTTGTTGTTGGTGGCATGAATGAGGTGGGAAAATTTAATGGGCTGGACGGGTGCATAATTCTTTGACAGATTAAACCCAAGAGCATCCTGAACAAGGATCACCCCGATCACTCCCCAGGCTGCAATACCGAGTATCCGGCGGGCAACCTTTGGTAGCTTATCCAT
This sequence comes from Bacteroidia bacterium, assembly GCA_004525825.1. Classification (GTDB taxonomy): domain Bacteria; phylum Bacteroidota; class Bacteroidia; order Bacteroidales. The sequence goes on along the minus strand of SPBY01000631.1, from coordinate 1,057 downwards.
GCGTTTCTTCTCTACCCTCAACAGGATCAGAAACAAAAACATCCCTAAAAACAAGAACATCCTCCAACGAGTTGGTGTTGAAGCCAAATAGGGATCCGCTTTCAGATGATTCAGGTAGGCAATGAGCTCCGATTGCTCTTCGGCAGATAGGCTGAGCCCAGCGTGAGCTTTCTTCAGCACAGCTCCTTTGAGATCGGAAAAATAAACTCCAATTCCTTCCGCATTGTAGATTGGAACACGACCAGCCAGGTCCATGGCCGATGGATTCCAGTTGATGCTATCGGGCTCATCGAAATAGTGACATTCAACACAAGTGAAGCCATCGGCATTGACAATGCTTTGAAAACTCTTTTCCCCTGCCCGGGAAACATTGGAATCTACAGCTTTATCCTGGCCCATCGATGGTCCCCAGAGCAGGGCCAACAGTATAAGCATCCAGCTGATTTTTCGTATGTGTGCCATAGGTCTGATTTATTTTTCAATCATTTAGAAGTCTTTATTTTTTGCTATCCTTACCATCAGAAACGAGGGTATGGCAATCCAGCACAACAGGCTAAATATGGAAATGGCAATGCCAGTAGCCGAGCCGAAAAATTTCATGAACAGTGCTCCGGTGTATCCCATGAGTGCTGCGATATCCAGTCCAAGCATGATCATGACCCTGGAAAGATCAATGGGATTCAAAAAGGTCAGAACGATGGCCAAAGAATCGGTTGGATATTCCTTGAACAGGATCATCAGGATCAGGATCAATCCATCATACAGCACGGCAAGAAAAAACCAGATGAATAAGGAAATTCCAAAACCCAGTATCTTATTCTCATGCCTCAATGCTGTCGCATATGCGATGGCAGTCATGCTGAAACTCAAGCCAACGCCGGCCAGAAGGATCAGCAGGAAATCGGACAGGTGCTCCGAGACAAAGATCCCTTTCAGGATAAAGGGAATCGTGATCCCCGCAACAAAACTCAGGGAAAGAGAGAGGGCAAGTCCTGAATACTGTCCCAGTATCAGCGACCTTCTGCGTACTGGCTGTGCTAGCAGAAGTTCGGTAAAT
>SPBY01000211.1 GCA_004525825.1 Bacteroidia bacterium | reverse complement strand
TCCAACCCTTGATATTATCAGCTGGCATGAGGGACAGGGTCCCGATGGTAAAACCGCCTTCCCCCTCGCTGAAGATTTCAAGCACCGTGCTGTCCGAAGAAAACGGAGATTCGAATTCGAATGCGAAAGTCTGAAATTCCGTTCCGATTTCCTCCACGGGGATATCTATGTTATGGCCTTCCGACTGAAGACGAACAACAACAGGCATGTTTGAACTTTCCCCGGAAAGTATGATATGGCCGCTATACTTTTTACCCTCTATCAGGCCCAGACCGTATTGACGTATACCTGCCGCGCTACCGCCCCCGGGAGCCTTTATCCTGACTGCAAATTCGCCGGTGAAGGGATTCTCCCTGTCCATCTGCACATTTACCCCCTTGCCGATGATCTCCCAGGGGGAAGCTTTCAGATACTTGTAGGGACCGGTACCCCAGAACGGGTCTGTTGCAGTGCCTAGGGGATCAAAATCCTCATTGACCGGGTAATAAAACTTGCGGTCCTCCACCATTTCAGCCCAGATCCCTCCGTAAATGCACTTCCCCAGGTGTTCGATGAACTGACCATAGATATATTTCTCAATGGCCTGACCCGCATCGGATACATCGATGGAAACCTGATCGTATTCTTCGGAGTTGCAATTGGTGATGGTCAATGCAAATAATGCGGTGATTACAATGAGTAAGGCTGATCGTTTCATGGAAATGGTTTAGGTTAGGATTTAATGCCAGTTAAATGTAATGAATCTGGAGAAGAAAATCCCTGCATTTCACAATATGCTATTAGGCTTTTAATGTGTTGGAAAGAACCTATTCCCACTCTGGAAACTGCGTGATATTTAAATCGAGCGAGCTAATCTTCTTCATATCGGATTCATCGAGCTCAAAGTCAAACACATTCAGATTCTCGACCATGTGTGCTTTCTGGGAGCTTCTCGGGATGGCGACAATGCCTCTCTGGTAGTGCCATCGCAGGCTCACCTGGGCATTTGTCTTATTATACTTCTTGCCAACAGCTGCCAGGGTCTCATTGGTGAAATGTCCGTTTCGGCCTTGTGCCAGAGGAGACCATGCTTCCATTTGTATACCGTATTTCTGCAAGCCTTCCTTCGCCTTCTGCTGCTGGAAGAAGGCATGGGTTTCGATTTGATTCACTGCCGGTTTGATGTTGGAATATGACATCAGTTCATCAAGGTGATTGTCTTCAAAGTTGCTCACACCTATGGCCCTGATTTTCCCTTCCTTATACAGATCTTCCATAGCCCTCCAGGAGCCTTTTACGTCTCCCCGGGGCCGGTGGATGAGATACAGATTTAAATAGTCAAGGCCCAATTTATCCAGGGATGTTTGAAAGGCCTTCTTGGCGTTTTCGTAGCCTGAATCGTCCACCCAGAGTTTTGAAGTAACAAAAAGCTCCTCTCTGTTGATCCCGCTCTTTTTAATTCCAGCACCTACGGATTCTTCATTCCCATACACTGTAGCAGTATCGATGAGACGATAACCCAGCGAAATGGCATCAGCGACACATCGCACGCCAAGTTCATCATTTAAATACAAGGTTCCGAATCCAAGAATGGGCATCTTTATGCCATTGTTAAGTGTGACGGTATCAATGGAAGTTCCTGATCGACGAGAATAAGTTGCTCCAAATAATGTTGAAGTTCCTGATCCCATGATCATGGTACCTGCAGCAATGGTAAAGCTCCTTTGGAAAAACTCCCTGCGTTTCATTCCTTCCGCTTGTTTTTTTCTTTTCATAATATTCGTTGTTATTGATTTTACATGAATACAAACTGCAGCCTTCTTTGGAGATCAGTTGAAATCAGGCCATCACTCAGTATACCAAAAATAAGAAATTAAAATCATTGATATATACAATGGCCATTTTCAAATCCTTCACCAAATCGAAGTTCGAAATTTCATTTGTTCCTGCTACTAAAGAAATTCGGAAATTTGAAATCACTATTTTTATGAATTACATGACAAGGATTACAGAATCACTCTCCATTTCGCAAGCCAGAAAATTGGTCTTGCTGTCACAGGGAGTTCCACCGAAAAACCAAGGTGGCAACTCCCTAGATGCTACACTTTCGGCCATTGAACACCTTGGCTATATCCAGATTGATACAATCTCGGCAATTCAGCGTGCCCATCATCATACGCTCTGGAATCGTAACCCTCAATATCTTACATCCCATCTCGATGAGTTGCTGGTCAATAAAAAGATTTTCGAATATTGGTCACATGCTGCTGCTTATCTTCCCATGCGCGATTATCGCTTCAGTTTACCCAGAAAACAAGCCATTGCAAGAGGGATAGAGAATCATTGGTACGAGCGTGATGAGAAACTCATGAAGTCGGTACTCAACCGCGTTGATACCGAAGGCCCTTTGATGGCTAATGATTTTGATAGCAAAGGAAAAAAAATGGGAGAATGGCAGACCAAGCCTGTCAAACAAGCTTTAGAGAATCTGTTTATGCAGGGTGAGCTCATGATCCCTTCCCGGATAAATTTTAATAAAGTCTATGATCTTACCAAGCGTGTGTTGCCTGACCATGTAGACACCTCTATACCGGGGACGGAGGAATATGTTCGCTTTCTGATTACCCGATACCTGCAGGCAAACGGTTTAGGGAATGCTAGTGAAATGACATATCTTCTGAAAAATACCAAAGCTCTTGTTTCATCAACATTGCAAGACTTAGTTTCCAATGGAGAATTATTTCAAACCAGTGTAAGTGGAAATAGCTATTTTGTCTTACCCAAATCTCTCGATCTGCTGAATAAACCATTGGCCCGTGGTCAACTCAAAATACTATCCCCTTTTGACAATCTTCTTATTCAGCGCAAACGTATCCTGGAACTGTTCGGATTTGACTATTTTCTAGAATGCTATGTGCCAGCATCAAAGCGCAAATTTGGCTACTTTGCTCTGCCGGTATTATGGGATGGAAGGTTGGTTGCACGTATGGATTGCAAAGCTGACAGAAAAAAATCTCATATGCATATTCATCATCTTGCATTAGAATCCGGACTTGTAAAAACTGAAGCCTTTGCCTTAGCCCTGAGTAAAGAACTAGTGTCTTTTCTGCAATTTAATGAGTGTAGAAATATTACTATACATCGGACCAGCCCGCTCAATTTTAAACACGAGCTGGAAAGATTGGTATTGAAATAAGAAAGTCTTTTTGAGAAAGATTATTCACATAGATATGGACTCGTTTTTTGCTTCCGTGGAGCAACGGGATTTCCCTGAGTTTAAAGGAAAGGCTCTGGTGGTAGGTCATCGCGGTCCCCGTTCAGTTGTTGCTGCTGCCAGCTATGAAGCGAGAAAGTATGGTATACACTCTGCCATGCCTATGTCTGTGGCTTTGCGGAAGTGTCCCGATCTTATCGTGACACCACACCGTTTTGAAGTCTACGAAAAAGTCTCGGCCAGTATCCAAAATATCTTTCATGAATATACCGATCTGGTAGAACCGCTGTCGCTGGATGAAGCCTATCTGGATGTTACACAAGCAAAGAAAGGACCACCATCAGCTTCATTAATAGCTATGGAGATAAAGAAAGAGATCCGAAAGCGCGAAGGCTTAATTGCCTCTGCTGGAGTATCCTATAATAAATTCCTGGCAAAGATTGCCTCCGACATGGACAAACCGGATGGCTTTTTCCTTATAGAACCTGCAGAAGCTGAAAGATTCTTAGAAGACCTGGATATTGAATTATTCTTTGGCGTAGGAGAAAGAACAGCCCAAAAAATGCATGGGATGAATATCCATAAGGGGCGTGACTTAAAGGCTTATCCACGAGAAGATCTGATAAAGTACTTTGGAAAGGCAGGGAACTACTTTTATGATGTAGTTCGTGGCATCGATGATCGTCCTGTAGTTTCGTTTCGAGAACGTAAGTCCATTGGAGCAGAACGGACCTATGAGACCGATCTTTATGACATTGATCTGGTAAAAGAGAAAATGGCCGAGGTGCTTGATATCATGTGGAATCGATACGAGGCAAAGAAAAAGAAAGCTAAAACCCTTACTTTAAAACTACGATTTTCAGATTTCAGCACCATTACAAGAAGCAGTACTCAAAAACAGGAATTCTCCTACGAAGAGATGCTTACCACCATTATGAATCTATTGCCCCAACAAGAGATTAAAGAGCACGGGGTGAGACTACTGGGAGCAACAATGTCTAATTTCCAAATCGAGAATCATAAGGCCTCAAAACAAATAACGATTAACTTTGAATCGGGTGTAAATTAGAATATTCATGCTCTGTGTTTAAAAACCGGAGAGGAATCCTGCATCTTTATTCCCAAATTTGACCATGGTCAGACTTCATGCATCCCCTCTTCAGGGATTTACTGATTTTCGATTTCGTAATGCTTTTCAAAGGTTCTTTGGAGGGATCGACCAGTATATAGCTCCATACATACGAGTTAGTGGAAAAATGGAGATTAAAGCTGCCAACGAAGGTGATATATTACCAGCAAATAATCTATCACTGGACCTTATTCCTCAGATAATTACCAAAGATGCCCATGAGTTTTTGTTTGTAGCAAAGTACGTTCAAGAATTTGGATATAATGAATTGAACTGGAATCTGGGATGTCCCTATCCCATGGTGGCAAAAAGAGGAATGGGTTCAGGTTTGCTGAGTAAGCCTGAGAAAATTGACGAAATTTTAGAAAGGGTAAGTGCTGAGACAGACATTCGGCTATCGGTAAAAATGCGCTTGGGATACGAAAGTCCGCAGGAGATATTTCGTGTATTGCCCGTGCTGGAGAAATACCCGCTTGTAAATATTACTATACATCCTCGAACAGGGAAGCAGCTATACAAGGGAGAAGTGGATCTAAAAGCCTTTGAAGAATGCATCGGGCAAAGCTCTCATACAATTTTTTATAACGGTGATATCACCTCAGTCCAGAGCTTTCGGGATATGAAAGATTGTTTTCCGACCATCGATCATTGGATGATTGGCAGGGGTCTGATTGCCGATCCTTTTTTACCCGCTATGATTAAATCCGATAGTCCTGTTTATCCGGAAAATCGATACGAAGTATTTAGCTCCTTTCACGATACTCTCTTTGATTCTTATGAAGAAGCATTATCGGGTCCCAAACATATTCTTATGAAGATGTATTCCTTCTGGGAGTACTTCATTCAGTCATTTCCCAACTCTCCGAAAAGTCTTAAAAAAATAAAGAAGGCTCAAAGTTTAAGTGTATACCGGGAAGTGGTAAAGCAGATAGTACACGAAGAAGCGGTTAAGGGTGCCAAACTCAAATTATAGAGGCATGATTCTGATTACCAGAGAATACCAGGATTATAGTGCAATCCCGTAAGTCAGCTTAACAATGAGCTGGTTCTGATCCTGAAGCCATCTGTCAGCAATATCCGGCCGGATGTTATGCTTGTATACGATGAAAAGATTCCCTAGAGGAGCAAAGGTCCATCTGAGCCTGGAATATGTTCCCACTGTACTTGATTCATTGTCGTACTGAACGAATACGCTCACATTAAGGTCAGAACTGATATTCAGTGCGGATCTCAGCACTCCAGAAATCACCGTTAATCTGGGGTTGGTCATCTTTACATATGATGCCCAGGTAGATGTTTTTGGGAGTAAGCAGGATCTTAACGATGGTTTGAAAGGAGGGCGTTCCGTTCACCACTGGTTCCAACATATATAGTGCGGTGATGGAGTCGGCCATGGCCCAATCCTCTTCGTGCAACCAGCCATCCACCCTGACAGCTTGATCAGTGCTTGTGGATTTGATAACAGGTCTAACAATGTCCTGACCGAATGCATTGAAGCAGAGAAATGCAATTATGAGTCCGAAAAACCACCACTTCATGCCTATCAAAAAATGTGAAATTAATCAATTAGGTGAATAATTGACTTTCGAAGTAAGTTAGGAGGGGCTTTAACTTTGTCTCAACCAATATTCAAAAATCGATGAATGCGAACTTTACC
>SPBY01000289.1 GCA_004525825.1 Bacteroidia bacterium | reverse complement strand
TTCAGACAGAGTGGCTTTTCCACCACAATGTGCTTTCCTGCTTCAGCTGCTTTCAGGCAAATCTCGCAATGGAGGAAATTGGGCGCACCGATGATCACCATGTCAATCTCCTCCAGGGCCAGCATCTCATCCAGCTCGGTGAAATGCTTGGGAATCTGGTGTTTCTCTGCGAATTTCTGTGCATGCCCCTGAGGCGGCGATATGACGGCAAGGATCTCTGCATCCTTGATTTTTTTGAAGGAATCTGCGTGAATGGAGGCAATAAACCCCGATCCAATTAATCCAACTCCTACTTTTCTATTCATTTTGGTCTGTATTTGGTTTATTAATCATTTCAGGGGGCAAAGCGCGGCGGCCCCTTTGATGGCAATATATTCCGTTTCTGAAAACTCCACCCGGAAATTATCCAGTACCGAGGGAAAGGGGATCTGGCGAATGGATTCCCACATGGTCTCCTTGAAAAAATCCCTGGCTTTTGCCACCGACCCCCCTATAATAATCAGAGGAGGATCCACCGACATGATGATGGTCTGAATGGCTTTACCCAGGTGGGTCCCCATCTCACGGTAGGCTTGCCTGGCCCAGGGCTCTCCCGCCAGGGCTTTTTCTGCCACTTCCTCTCCGTTTTTTCCGTATTTTATTTTGAAGTACATCCCGCTGGTGTAGTTTTCAAAGATGCCATCCAGGTAAGCCATGGTGCCGAATTCTCCGGAACAGCAGTGTGCATCCGGAAGCAGGGCACCGTTTTTGATGATTCCGGAACCCATGCCGGTTCCCAGGGTGATGCCCACAAAATCGTTGTGACCGGAATAAGATCCGTACCTGTATTCGCCCATGGCAAAACAATTGGCATCGTTGTCAATATATACAGGCACTTTGAACTTCTCCTCCAGGAGGGCCTTAAGCGGAATTTCTTTCCAGTTGGGGATATTCAGTACATCGTAAACTATGCCCCAGTCGCGGTTCACCAGTCCGGGTACCCCCACACCAATCCCCTTCACCTTGTCATCCATCAATTCCTGGATCAGGTTTCTCATTAGCCGGACTGCGTCCATGGGATCTTCCGATGCCTGGTCGATATTGCCACTAATTTGCTCAGTAAGAATCCCCGCACTAATCTTTCCCACGGCTACCTTGGTGCCACCCAGGTCCACGCCTATCAAAGAAGAGCTTCTTTCTGCTGTCATAAGTGATGGGGATCAGTTGAAGTGCCTTGGCTTGTTCTGGTCGTCTTTGTCCTTCCATTTATCCATGTTGGTGAGGCTCCAGACCAGGCCTATGCCGCCAACCCCCAGTAAGGCAAATCCCAGGGGCCGGATCATGGCCATTCTGATAGTAAGTACAATTCCGATTCCCAGCAGGAACATGCTGATGACCCAGATATTGCGGTAATTCCGTGGTTTTTTCTCCTGGTACATCTTAATGCGGGTGTTTTAAATTCGAAATCATCTGGACCGGATCGGGCGCCGAAAAGACGGTGTTCCCGACCACAAACACATCCACTCCTGCGGTGATCAGTTTACCGAGGTTGTCCTCGGTGATCCCGCCATCCACCTCGATCAGGGTATCTGCTCCGGCATCTTTGATCATTTGCTTAAGCTTCCTGATTTTTGCGTATGAGGCCTCGATGAATTTTTGTCCCCCGAAACCCGGATTCACCGTCATCACCAGCACCATGTTCAGATCACCCAGCACGGGTTCCAGCAGTGCTACATCGGTGTGGGGGTTGACTGAAACCGCTGGTTTCATGCCCAGTTCACTGATCTTCTGAATGGTTCTGTGCAGGTGCTTGCAGGTCTCATAATGGACCGTCAGCCAGTCGGCCCCGGCATCCCGGTACTCATCCAGGTAGCGGTCGGGATTCACAATCATCAGGTGCACATCCAGGGGCTTTTCAGAGACCGATTTGATCTGCCTGATCACAGGGAATCCAAATGTAAGGTTGGGTACATATACTCCATCCATGATGTCGAGGTGCAGCAGGTCCGCCTCGGAACTGTTCACCATTCGAACTTCATCTTCCAGATGCAGGAAATCGGCTGTCAGAATGGAGGGTGCAATCAGGTGTCTACTCATGCGTTTGCTTTCCTGTAAAAATAAGGTTTTATGGAACATTCATTACCTTTATGCCTTTAAAATGCAGAAATGAGATGATAGTTTTTGAGGATATCATTGCCAAAAGGGTGAACATTCCTTTGAGGAAGGTAAAGAATACGGTGGAACTTTTGGAAGAGGGGGCCACCATCCCTTTTATCAGTCGTTACCGCAAGGAACACACAGGGAGTCTGGACGAGGTGCAGATTACTGCCATACGGGATGAATTGAACAAGCTGAAGAACTTGCAGAAAAGGCAGGAGTATATTCTAAAGACCATTGAGGAGCAGGGCAAACTGACCCCCGAACTAAAACTCAGCATTGAAGAGTGCCTGGACCCGATCCAGCTGGAGGACCTCTATCTTCCCTACAAAGTTAAGCGGAAAACGCGGGCCACTGTGGCGAGGGATAAGGGACTGGAGCCCCTGGCGAAGATCCTGATGAAACAGCAGGAGATGCAGGTAGAAAAGGCTGCATCTGCCTTCCTGAACGAAGAGGTAGAGAATGTAGAGGATGCCCTGCAGGGAGCACGCGACATCATCGCCGAATGGGTGAATGAGAACCAGCGGGCCCGGAAGACCGTCCGTTACCACTTCGATCGCAGTGCGGTGATCTCTTCCAAACTGGTGAAAGGAAAGGCGGAAGAGGGAGAGAAATTCAAGGACTATTTCGAATTTGCAGAACCCCTGAAGAAGTGTCCCGGCCACCGGATCCTTGCCATGCGCCGGGGGGAGCAGGAGGGTTTCCTGAAAATCTCCGTGGAGCCCGAATCGATGAGGGTTACCGATGCACTTTCGAAACAGTTTGTCACGAGTCCATACGATGTAGGACAACAGGTGGAGGAGGCTGTAAAGGATTCCTACAAAAGGCTGATGCAGCCCTCCATCGAGAATGAATATAAGGCCCTCTATAAGGAGAAAGCCGACCTGGAGGCCATCAAAGTCTTTGCCGACAACCTGAGGCAGCTTTTGCTGGCTTCTCCGCTTGGACAGAAAAGGGTGCTGGCGCTGGACCCGGGATTCCGGTCAGGCTGCAAACTGGTCTGCCTGGATGAGCAGGGGATGCTGGTTCACAATGCCACCATCTATCCGCATCCGCCCCAACAGGACCGCGCAGGGTCCACCCGGAAGGTAAGCTCCCTGGTGGAACAGTATAAGATTGAGGCCATTGCCATTGGGAATGGAACCGCCAGCCGTGAGACCGAACTCTTTATCAGGATGCTTCGCTTCCCCCATGATCTTGCGGTATATGTGGTCAATGAATCTGGTGCCTCCATCTACTCCGCCTCCAAGATAGCCAGGGAGGAGTTTCCCGATTATGACGTGACCGTCCGGGGAGCTGTTTCCATCGGGCGCCGCCTGATGGATCCCCTGGCCGAACTGGTGAAAATCGATCCCAAGAGCATTGGCGTGGGACAGTACCAGCACGATGTGGACCAGGGCAATCTGAAGAAGAGCCTCGACGAAGTGGTGGAGAGCTGTGTGAACCTGGTGGGAGTGAACCTTAATACGGCCAGCAAGCACCTGATGACCTATGTGTCCGGACTGGGCCCCACCCTGGCCCAGAATGTGGTGGATTACAGGCAGGAGATTGGTGGGTTTATCTCACGGAAGCAGCTGAAGAAGGTGGCCCGGATGGGGGAGAAGGCCTATGAACAGTGTGCCGGCTTCCTTCGGATAGAAGGGGCTGACAATCCCCTGGACAATTCGGCGGTTCATCCCGAAAGTTACCACATTGTGGAGCGCATGGCTTCCGACCTGAAGGTGGATCTGAAGCAACTGGTCAACGATGAATCCCTGGTCAGGCAGATCGATCTGAACAAGTATGTTGAAGGAGGCATCGGACTGCCTACCCTGAAAGACATACAGAAGGAACTGGAAAAGCCGGGAAGGGATCCCCGGCAACAGATTGAAGTATTTGAGTTCGATCAGACCGTGTTCACCATGGAGGATCTGAAACCGGGCATGGAGCTGCCGGGCATCGTGACCAACATCACCAAGTTCGGGGCCTTTGTGGATGTGGGAGTGAAGCAGGACGGACTGGTCCACATCTCCCAATTGGCCGACCGCTTTATCAAGGATCCCAACGAGGTGGTGAAAATCCACCAGCATGTGAAGGTGAGGGTGCAGGAGGTAGATATTTCCCGGAAAAGAATCCAACTTTCCATGAAGGGGATTTAGCATGCCATATCCACTGAACAAGGTGGCGTGCTATGTGTTATTGTGGTGTGTCTTACAGATCTATCCTTCCCAGATTATACCGCCCTGAGGTCTATCAGGGTAAGAAAAGGCCTAGCAACTACTTTGAAGGCTGGTATTTTAAGTTGGTGGATGCTGCAGGAGAACAGATCTGGTCATTTATACCCGGGGTCTCTTATTCGGCCGACAGCCATTGCTTTGTTCAGGTCATTCATGCCAATTCGGGGAAGACCTGGTACCTGAGATTCCCGGAGCAGGATTTTACCTCCAGCAGGAGCACATTCCAGACTGCCATAGGCCTCAATCTCTTTTCTTCAAGGGGACTGAATCTTGATATGAGCCTGCCTGATCTGAAACTGAGGGGTGAACTTATTTTTAAGGATACCCACCCCTTCCCCAGCACTTTTCTCTCTCCTGGAATCATGGGCTGGTACTCTTATGCTCCCGGAATGGAGTGTTACCATGGTGTGGTATCTATGCAGCACAGGCTTTCCGGTTCGCTGGAGATCAACGGGACTGAGATCGGCTTTGACGGAGGGAAGGGCTATATTGAAAAGGACTGGGGCACTTCCATGCCTTCTGATTGGATCTGGATTCAGTCCAACCATTTTGAGGGGGACATTGGGGCATCTTTTATGCTATCTCTGGCAAGGATTCCCTGGATGAAGGGATTCTTTCCCGGATTTCTCTCATTTTTCATGTGTGGTGGTCGACTCTACCGCTTTGCCACTTACAATCGGTCAAGTGTGAGCTTAATCGATATAAAAGACGATGCAGTGC
>SPBY01000410.1 GCA_004525825.1 Bacteroidia bacterium | reverse complement strand
AATTTCCATGGATTCCAGCTGACCGTCCGTCACCCTGCTATACCTTTGCACCTGAAGCATGGCACGGGAACTGAAGAACTTGGAAGTTTCTCCGGGTAACCAGCCATACTGGAGTCTGGAACCCAGGCCCTGGATGTTGTTACGTCTCAGAAAGCCCACATCCGGATTCATCTGTTCGCCGGTATAATTATAGGACACGTCGTAGGCAAATCCTTCATCGGTACGTCGTTCCCATCTGATTCCTGCAAAGGTGGGATCAGGAGAAAAGAATTTGTTTTCTGCCCCGGTCTCATAGGTCTGTGCAAAGCGCACGTCCAGGTAATCGTCCCCGAACATACGGATGATCCCGTCCACACCATAGGCCACGTTGTAGTGGCCATCCGCACCAATTCTTGAGGTCATGATACCACCCACGTAGGAGTTCTGATTGATCACCTGTCTGCGGATTCTTGCCACACCAAAGTTTTCCGAAGGGATCGTGTCATTAAACCCTGCTGTTTGCATATCCAGGATTCCCACATCCCATTTGTTGATCCGTCCAGTCATCCTGGCACCTCCGTAAATACGTACCTGCTCTTCTTCCACAATACCGATTCGCCGGCTGTAGAACAGGTTGTCCGAGTGTCCCCCCAGGCTAAAATTGAAAATGCCGGATCGTTCCTGGAAGAAAAGGCGCTTTTCAGGAAAAAACAGGGAGTAACGGGTCAGGTTCACCTGCTGATCGTCTGCTTCCACCTGGGCAAAATCCGTGTTGGCTGTAAGATCGAGTGTCAGGTTGCTTGTGAGGCTGTATTTCACATCCAGTCCCGCCTCCAGTTTAGGCTTGTCCTCAAGCACGTATTGTGTTTCAGTATCATTTAATTTCCAGTCGCTGGAAAATCCACCCAGCACATAAGGAGAAATATACACCGGATTGTGTGGTTCTATGTTCTCAAATTCAATGCTTTGTGCCAGCGATGGCTTTAAATTGGCGGTAAATCCGTATTTGGGATCAATGAGTGGATAGGTCACCGTTTCATTGGCATAGCTGATCCGGCGATTCAGGATCATTCCCATGGGGATTTTCCCATTTATGGTTTGAAACTGGAGACTCGAAAAGGGAATCCGCATTTCCACATACCAACCCCGTTCATCTCTTAAAGTCTCCACATCCCAGAAAGTGTTCCAGCTTCGGTTGATGGAACCCATGCCGCCTCCACCGCCACCTTCTCCGTCATTGGAAACGGTATAGTCGATCCTTGCTCCCGAAGGCATGGTGAAAAATGCCAGGGCATTTTCATTGTCGTCATAGGTATCAAGGATGATCCCGAATTGGTCCGAGTTTCTCGATTCCTCATCCCTTCTTTTACTGGTGGAAGTGATGTCGTCAGGATCTCTGCTATAAAGTCTTGCCCCAACCCAAAGGTATTCCTGGTCGTATCCCACCATGATCTCACTTATTTCGGAAGGTTCTGTGCCGAAATTGGGAGAATGGACAATCATGGGAAACACTGTGGCTTCGTTCCATGCAGCTTCATCGGGGCGACCATCAAAAATCACAGCACTTGAAATCTTACTGATTTTGATGGATTCCTGAGATATAAGCGCTGGAGTGAGAAAAACCAGGATCAAAAGTACTGCGAGAGTTTTATGGGTGAGGGAGAGATTTGGAAGCATGTAGGATCAATTCTGGCTTGCAGGCAAGGGTTTTAGTTGGTCAACAATTTAGATGAAAATTTTAGCGAAGGTTTAAAAAAACCTGCAAACAATCAAATTAAAGCGTTGGACTTAGGCGAATGATTGAAAAAATCCTTGTAAAAAGCAGATTGTTTTGGTAAGTTTTGGGACTCGCACCACTCCACTTCGTTGCGCTTGCTTTATATAGCTGTGAATTTTAATGTATCTTTCTTAGTGTAATTGCGCCCCATTCTTAGTAATCTGAGGTTAAAAAAATGGAATCATGAAAAAACAAATTGTATGCTTATTGTTGGGCGTTCTTGCTATATCAGGAATAAATGCCCAAAACGATTGCAGCAAGTTCTATCCACTGACGGAAGGCACCAAGTTTCAAATTACCTCCTATGGTAAAAAAGATAAATTGTCTGGGGTCATAGATTATGTAGTGAAAGCATCGACCGGCGATGCGGCAACCATGTCATATGAAATGTATGACGACAAAGGAAAAATGATTGTCACTTCCGAATACGACATGACTTGTACAAATGACGGAATCTCCATTGATTTCAAGTCACTTGTTGCTCCCGGTGTAATTGAACAATATAAGGACATGGAAGTAGATATAACAGGAACCAATCTGCTTTTACCCAACAATCTCAGCGCAGGCCAGTCCCTTCCTGATGCCGACATGCTAATGATTGTTAAGATTGAACCTATTGCGATGAAACTAAATGCCAAAGTATTTAATCGGAAAGTGGAGGGCAAAGAAACCATCACCACGCCCGCAGGCTCTTTTGACTGTTTCGTTATTACTTATAGTCACGAGTCCAAAATGGGAATAAAATTCAGCGGCACCGCCAAACAATGGCTTGCTGAAGGTGTGGGTATGGTAAGTCAGACAGATTACAACAATAAAGGAGAAATTATGGGTAAAAGTGTGCTTACCAAGTTTGAAAAGTAATTAGTGTGGCATGGAGGAGCTCAAACAATAACTGTAAAGAGAAAATGGAAGAAAGAATTATTTGGAAAGGAAGTCCCTCGCAATGGATAAATTTTTGGGTCTTTGTGAGCTGCATTTTTATTTTACCCATCCCTATTGCAATCTGGAAATACCTTTACACAAAGTACAGGATTTTCACTATTACCAATGAAAGAATTACTGAAACCACGGGGGTCTTTTCAAAAACCACGGATGAATTAGAACTTTACCGGGTGAAGGATTTAAGATTGGAACAGCCATTTCTTTTGAGGCTTGTAAAACTTTCAAATATTATACTGAACACCTCGGATAGGACCCATTCCGTAGTTTTTATCCCCGCAATAGCACATGGAAATGAAATACGGGAGCAGTTGCGAAAAGCGATAGAAGAAAGAAGAGATCTAAAAGGGGTTAAAGAAACCGATTTTGAATAGAATCAGCACTTATTTTACGAATATCCCTACTTAACTCATTGTGGCAACTTATTAGTTTTGCCGCATGGAAGATTTTGCAGAATAGAGGATCTGCTCACCTATACCAGAATATCGGTGGTCAGGTTGCTGATACTGCTTCCGATGCCTTCAAAAGGTTTGCCATTGCCCTGGTTGTCGTCTTCCACAAAGAAATGCTTCATTCCAGCTACCTTTTTGGCGGCCAGGATTCTTTTGAAATCAATCAGGCCATCACCCACCGGTGAAATGTCGTCCTTCTGGATATCGAAATAGGGAGCTGTTTCCTTATACATATCCTTCAGGTGGAAAAGCTGGAAGCGTCCAGGATACTTGTTGAACATCTCCACCGGATCCTGTCCGGCCTTGGTGACCCAGTAGAGGTCTATTTCCATGGTAATGAGATCTGCATCCATCTCCGGCAAAAAGATGTCGTAATAAGGCACCACTCCGTCAATATTTGCAAATTCAAAATTGTGGTTGTGGTAGCCAAATTGAATGCCCACGTCTTTCATAACTATGCCCACTTCGTTCAGGTCACCAACCATCTTTTTGTAATATTCGATGTTGCGATCTTCTTCCTGTACCCAGGGCTGTACGCAATACTTTGCATTCAGTTCGGCATGGGCATCGGCCATGATTTTGGCATTGTCCATGGTAATCCCTGCGGCTTCCACCTGGGTATGGCTGCTAAGCACCTGCATGCCAAGATCCGTTACCATCTT
>SPBY01000187.1 GCA_004525825.1 Bacteroidia bacterium | reverse complement strand
CCGGTTTTATGGGGAAGGAGTGCCGTATCAATTTATTGCTACACTTCAGATGACTCAGATATTTGATAAGATGAAACAACCAGCGGAAGCCTTCAATGTGGTTGTGCATCTATACGAAAAAATGATCTCCGAGTTCTACATGTTTGACAGGCAACAGTTTATGTACTATTTAAATATTGTACATGAGGAACTTGCCAGGTATCTGCAGCAGGCAGGGTCAGCTGCTCCGGAACTGCTCGACAGTCTTCTCCAGAGAGAAAAATTAATTTTGAAGGAACCCGCTCGTAGTGATTTTCTTTATGCAAATGTTATCCCTTCCATTGAAATCGCCCTGCACACAAAACCTGATCCGGACATTTTACGCTACACTTTGATCGATCATTATGCCGATAGTTCAATCTATGTCGCCTTCAGGGATTCAGGTTCCCCGCCTGATAAAACAATGATCATCGGGGCCATTCTCAGCTACAGTCACCTTCTTGCACTGGCCAGGGAATCTGCCGGAGAATTTGACATTGGAGAGAATCTTCAGGTAACCTTTCTTCCTGTAAGTAGTACTTCCCTGCAGATGGATGAACCTGCCGGAACATTTATTGCAGAGGAACCTCTGCATCTTCTGGCAGGGACCATGGAAGGTTGTAAGCTGGGTATTGTGGGAACACAGGGCATGTCGATTAAAAATTTTACCTCGAGGGGCGTCGCGCTCTATTATGCGCTGATTCTTACAATCCTGCTGGTGATTGCACTGGGGGTGACCTTTATGTTCCATGATATTTCCAGGGAGCAGGAACTATCCAGAATGAAAGCTGAATTTATTTCAAATGTCACCCACGAAATCAAGACTCCTATTGCTACGATCTGCAGCCTTGCTGAAAATGTCAACGAGGGCTGGATCACTTCAGCAGAGAAGCAGCAGGATTATTTTCGCCTTATTGCCAGTGAGGGTGAGAAACTGGGACATCTGGTGGAAAACACACTCGATTTTTCCAGAATTGAATCCGGAATTAAGAGAATTAATGTTGAAATGAGCTCAATACAGGAAGTAATTGAAAAAACGATTGAGAGATTCAGGATAATGAATGAGGGACAGAAGATGGAGTTAACTGCTGATGTTGATGATAATATACCACCTGTTCCTATTGATAAAACAGCCATGGAGCAGGCTCTTTTGAACCTCCTTGATAACGCTTTAAAGTACTCACCGGGAGAAAAGGTAATCAGACTGTATGCAAAGGTGGAAAAAGATCATCTTAGTATTGCCATTTCTGACAAGGGGATGGGAATTGATAAAAAGGATCGTTCAAGGATATTTGATAAATTCTACCGTTCGGAGTCAGGTTCAGTGTGGAATATTACAGGAAGCGGAATCGGGTTAACACTGGTTAAAGAGATCGTTGAATCACACAGGGGTATTATTCTGGTTGAGAGTGAACAGAATATAGGAAGTATATTTACGATACGAATACCTGTATAACATAAATAAAATGGCAAAGATTCTTCTGATTGAGGACGAGCAGGCACTGAGACAGGCCCTGCAGGATGCTTTAGAATACCATGGTTATTCTGTAATTACATCTGCTGATGGAGTATCCGGGCTTAACCTGGCTGAAAACGAAAACCCTGACCTGGTAATTCTTGATGTTATGTTACCTGGCCTGGATGGGTTTGAAGTATGTACCAGGTTACGGGCCTCTGGATTCCGTTCACCTGTTCTAATTCTCACCGCCCGCTCTGAGGAGGTTGACAGGGTGGTGGGACTTGAACTGGGTGCTGACGATTATATCGTAAAACCATTCAGTACAAGGGAACTTATGGCACGTGTTAAGGCTCATCTCAGGCGGTCGTCTAATTTGGCATCCTCTTCACCCTCGCGGTGCTCATTCGGGGATGTGGTGGTGGATTTTCCGGGTTCAACCGTAACCCGTGGCGGGAAAGCAATTCCTCTGACATCAACGGAGCTTACAATTCTCAGGCTGCTAGTAGAACGAAAGGACGAAGTAGTATCACGTGACCAGATATTGAATGTGGTCTGGGGATATGAATCCCTGCCGGAATCCCGTGCTGTTGATACGCATATAGTGAATCTGCGCCACAAACTTGAACCCAATCCCGGGAAACCGAAGTACATAATCACAATACATGGGCTTGGATATAAATTCATCGGTTAGACCTTGTAGAATAACCCTGTCAACTTCCTTACATATCCTGACATTTTCCTGACATCTTTTACACTGCCGCAGCCTAACTTTGAAATAGTTAAAAATCTACAGCTATGAAAACACAAAAAACCATTTATTTTGTTCTTTGCCTGGTATGCGGTATTTTTCTATTATCAAAACCCCTCACTGCGCAGATCAGCGAAGCTGAAAAACTGTTTGAGGCAGGTGTCTATCAACAGGAAGCTGCCGGAAATTTTGAAGAAGCAATAATTCTTTTTAATCGCCTGGTGAAAGAGTATCCGAATGAGAGGGTTATTGCTGCCAAAGCTCTCATGCGACTGGGTATCTGTTACGAAAGACAGGGCAGTCAGAAAGCCTCCGAAGCTTATCAGCAGATCATCAGCCAATATCCTGATCAGGTCAGTCTGGTTAACCAGGCCCGTAGTCGCCTGGCAGAATTGGGTAGTGGAGAACCTGCAGGCCTGATCATGACCAGGCTTTATCCACCAGACCTTTACCTGGAATGCCAGACCCTTTCACCTGACGGAACCAAGCTTGCTTATATTGACTTTGATATTGGACAGAATTTAGCTATCTATGACCTGGTTAGCGGTGAAAAGACATTATTAACCAGCTATGACTATGAAGCTAAATCCATTTATACTTATTCACCGGTATGGTCGCCAGATAACAAAGAGATTGTTTACCATGCCGGAAAGTTTGATGATCAGGAAAATGAGTCAGTAACCCTTAGCATAACAACGCTGGAGGGGAAAACACATGTTCTTTACAAGAATACTGATAAAGGCGGTGTCGCTCCCTGTGACTGGCTTCCGGATAAAAGCGCCGTGATAGCTGCCAGTGGGAATCAGGATGGCTTGCATAAGTTAGTGTCGATCTCCACGAAAGACGGAAGCAGCCGTGACCTTTGCATGCTGCAAAGGACATTCTCAAATTCAGATATTTTTACCGATGAAGCGTCCCTTATGGCGGATGTCTCACCGGATGGACAGCTTATTGTCTTTTCTGATTCTGAAGGTCCGAATAATGGGCAGCGGGACATTTACACCATTTCTCCCACTGACGGTACCAAGAGAATCCTGATACAGCATCCGGCTGATGATCGTGAACCGCGATGGTCACCCGATGGCCGTAATATAGTTTTCATGAGCAACCGCCATGGAAGCTGGGCGCTCTGGGGTGTTGCAATCCGTGATGGCGAGCCCAACGGATTGCCTTTCATGATCCTGGAAGGAATGCAGGATACAGATTTGGCCTCATGGACAAAAGATGGGCTCTGCTCCAGAACCATGGCAATTATTAATGAAATCTATTTACTGAAATTTGATCCACAGACCAAAAAAGTCGTGGGAAAGCCTGAAATAATGGAATCACAGGATTATGGCAAGTCTTTCTTCCCGCAATGGTCACCGGATGGAAAATACCTCTCTTACAGATCAACTCTTGGAGGAAGCCAGTCACTGAATATCCTGGTCAAACCAACAAACGGAGGTGAGTCCAGGAGCTGCAAATATGACTATAAGGTTCGTCCGGTTGCTGGTGCCTATCAATGGCTACCTGATGGCTCCGGGATAGGATTTGTTTATTCAGATAAAGAAAATAATATCTATTTTAGTCTTCTCGATCCGGAGACAGGCGAATCGAATACACGGCAGGTTCCCACCGGTGATTACAAGGGAGGTCTGGTAAATTTGGTATGGGAAGGCGATGGGAAAGCATTCTTCTTTGTAAAAGTTGGAGACACCGCGCAAGAGACTGGTATTGTCAGGCATGACATGGAGACGGGGAAGGAGCGTTTTATCTTTGTTAATCAGCCAGACGATTCCCTGATTTATAGCTGGTTTAGCCTGAAAATATCTCCAGATCATAAGAGTCTGGCATTAAATAAAGGTAAATTTATCACCACGGTAGATATCAATAGCGGGAAATTTGACCAGATGCAATTTGATGAGCTAAAAGCATTTAACGCTCCGACCTGGTCGCCGGATGGAAATTATCTTTTAGTCAAAGGAGTGCCAAAAGGAGGATCTGAGGCTAATGAATTATACATTATATCCCTGGCGGATCGCACATGTACCAGTCTAAATATAAGCCAGTATTTGCCGAAAGGAGCCAGGATCTTTGCATCTCACGACTGGTCACCTGATGGAAAAACGATCGCATTTGACACCAGATCTTGGAAATCAGAAGCTAATCTTATAAGGAACCTTATACCGGAAAAGTAACCTTTCCAAAATACAAACTGCAATGAAAAAACTATATAATTGCCTCCCTCTTTTTTGCACTTAATGTCTATTCACCTAGCAGCTCAGAAACCTTTGCTCTGAGTTTGTCACCGCGAAGATGTTTGGCCACTATAACGCCTTCAGCATTGAGAAGGAAGTTTGCAGGTATTGAATTTATTGCATACATATTGACAGCTTCACTATCCCAGTATTTAAGGTCAGATACATGGTTCCAGGTGAGGTTGTCAGTACTTATGGCCTCCATCCAGTCCTCCTTGCTCGAATCAAGAGATACACCAAGGATATCGAAACCTTTGTCATGGAAATCCTGGTAAACCTTGACAATGTTCGGGTTCTCAGTTCTGCAGGGTCCGCACCATGCAGCCCAGAAGTCTATGAGCAGCAATTTTGATCCAACCACATCTGAAAGATTGACCTGATTACCCTCTGTATCATTCATGGTAAAATCAGGAGCCACCTTGCCAATAGCCACATTATCAAGAATTATTATCCTTTCCTGCATTGATTTGATCACCTCGGTTTCAAGCAATTTTGCATCGAGCTTGCCTAAATGAATATTCAGCTCATCAGGGTCCATCTCAGACATAAGCATCCTGAGAACTGTTGGGGTTGCATATGAAGCTGGGTTATTCTCCACCCATTCCATCGCCGCCTTTTCCGCCTCAGAATCAAGATTCTCAAGCTCCTTTGAAAGAGCTTCGGCATCCTCCTCCCTTCCTTCGTCGCTGGCAGTAATATATGCCTGGTATAGCTCAGAATTCCAAAATTGTTCGAGCATATTTATATATGCGTCGTATTCATCATTGGTTACACTCCCTTCCACGGTTGCGTTGAATAGTGAATCGGCATTTCCTGTAACATTGATCTCAGAGTTTTCAAGAAAGAACATTTTGTCTCCTGTTTTCCCGTCAACACTCAGGTAGTAAACATCGGGATAGTCTACTGCCCCTTTCACAAATTCGAATACCCCATTGACGATTGCAGCTGAATCTATTTTCTCCATTTTCCTGGAGATCCTCTTCTGAAGAAAGATGGTTCCATCCTCCACCCCTGAAAGTGTGCCTTTTAGATCGTATTCAGGCTCGGAAGCACAGGATGCCATCAGAACGGTAAGAATGGCAAGATGAATTAGATTTTTCATTAGACAAGATTTAAGTTTTGACAAATTTATGAAATAATTATTTTCCGATCCTTTCCCAAAGTGTAAAAGCCGGACACACTTACCATCAAAAACCGAAATGTTGACCTCGAACTCAAAAAGCCGGGGCACTGGCTTTTCCAGTATCAAGACGGGAGCAATGCTCTTGTAGCAAAAGTAATTATACTGAAAATAATTGTTTTGTCTATTGAAAAAGGGGCTGTGCAATTAAATAATAAGCATGAGCAGCAGTTCCTTTGTCGTTATTCCTGCTAAACTCAAGTAACTCAGGAACTATTCTCTTATAATGATAATAAATCATATTCTTTTGAGGGTCTATTATTATGTCATCCATAGACCTGTTATCATTGATCTCATGTATCACCTTTCCTGATGGAAGGTGTACTACAACGGTTTTACTTGATCTATGGATCCCCTCTATCAATTCAGACTTCCTGATAATATAATCCATACTTTCCTGGCTCTCATACAGGGTTGCCAAATCTGATCGGCTATTATACAATTTCGTTAACCTGTTCCTCTCCTGCTCCGTCATTTTTGACACTGCAGATGCTGCTATGTTAACTGAACCCAGTAAGAGAGCAGAATTACGATATGCTCTTGAAAAGGCATTCTCAATCTGGTAGGAATTAGCTTGCATTTTGGATTTATAGTAATATGAGTCGTTACCCGTAAATCTATACATACTGGCATT
>SPBY01000223.1 GCA_004525825.1 Bacteroidia bacterium | reverse complement strand
GTTGCTGAAAAGATCCAGGGTGAGTCCCAATCCAAATCCCGCAATCAATTGCAGCCACCTGGGGGTTTCAAATGGCATCAGAAGGATGAACAACAGGTAGACATAAGGGATCATGTAACCATTGATCATCACATTGTCCATCACCAGCACCTGGAAGAGTACTACTAAAATAAACCGGACAATATTTCTGGTGATAATGTACATTACCTGTACTGGTTTTCCAAGTTTAATTGTTCTTCCTGTCTGTAATTCCGTATCACATTCACATGGTACAGGCGCTGAAAATCGGTAAAGAGTGACACCCTGATATCGTAAAAGTTTCCCTTGTCCAGGGAATAGGACTCAATGATCCCCAATTCGATCCCTTCCGGGAATATGGAGGAAAATCCACTGGTCAGGATGGTATCGCCTACAGCAAGTTTCGCATGAAAGGGGATTTCTGTAAGCACGGCAAAAAGGGGCGAATTTCCATCCCATTGAAGAATCCCTGCATAGTTGCTGGATTTGATCTTGGCACTTAACTTGAAATCCCTGTTTATTATCGGGATGACGGTGGCGAAATTGGCGGAACTTTCCAGGACAATTCCCACCAGTCCCCCGTCAGAGATCACGCCCATGTCCCTGAACACGCCCTGTTTTTTTCCTTTGTCCAGGGTCAGAAAGTTGTACTGATCGTAAATGCTGTTGTGCACCACCCTGGAGGGTACAAAGAAATAGTGATGCTGCCCTCTGAGCTCTGTAGTCACCAGGGCCGTATCGAGACTGCTACTGATCAGATCGAGCCTGTTCCTCAGCTTCAGGTTCTCATCTGCCAGACGCTGGTTGACCTCCCTCAAGGATAAATATTCCCTGGCACCGTCTACCTTGCTGTATAAGTAGCCGCTGACCTCACGGTTAAGACTGACCAGCTTGGCTCGCTGGTATTGACTGTTCTGAACAATAAGGGTAATGGCAATTATCTCCAGAAACAGAAACAACAGCAGGTCGGAATACTTTTGAATGAACCTGAGCAGTGTCCTCATATTCTATATGCGATCCCCTTTCTAACGCATCAGAAAAGGGTACTTGTCCACATTTCTGAGGGCAATCCCGGTTCCACGAGCCACTGCCTGCAGCGGGTCCTCAGCTATATGGAACGGGATGGAGATCTTTTCACTAAGCCTGCGATCCAGGCCCCTGAGCAATGCACCTCCGCCGGCAAGATAGATGCCTTTGGTAACAATGTCGGCATAGAGTTCAGGAGGGGTCTGTTCCAGGACCGAAAGGATGGCGGTCTCAACCTTTGAAATGGATTTGTCGAGGCAATGACCAATCTCCTGGTAGGAGATGGGGATCTCAATGGGCAAAGCTGTCATCAGGTTAGGACCCCTCACATAGAAATCCTGGGGAGGATCTTCCAGTTCGGGAAGGGCAGAACCCACCTTGATCTTGATATCTTCTGCCGTCCGTTCTCCAATCTTGATGTTGTGCTGGTGCCTCATATAGGTCTGAATATCGGAGGTAAAACCATCGCCGGCCACCCTGATCGACTGGTTGCACACAATGCCTCCCAGTGCAATCACCGCAATCTCGGTGGTACCCCCGCCAACATCCACCACCATACAACCTTCGGGAGCCTCCACATCCAGACCGATACCTATGGCGGCGGCCATGGGTTCAAAAATCATGTACACATCCCGGCCCCCTGCATGTTCTGCGGAATCGCGCACCGCCCTTCGCTCTACTTCTGTACTGCCCGAAGGGATGCACACCACCATCTTCAGTGAAGGAGTAAATAGTCTCTTTTTGGTATTGATCATTTTGATCATCCCCCGAATCATCAGTTCCGCTGCCTGGAAATCAGCAATTACCCCGTCACGCAGGGGTCTGATGGTTTTGATATTTTCATGGGTTTTGCCGTGCATCTGCCAGGCTTTTTCACCTATGGCTATCATTTTTCCAGTATGCACATCGATGGCCACTATGGAAGGTTCATTAACCACCACCTTCTCGTTGTGAATGATGATGGTATTGGCTGTACCCAGGTCGATGGCTAGTTCCTGCTGGAATGAAAACAAACCCATATGTTGTAAAATTAGATGATTAATGTTTAAAATGTCTGATCCCGGTGAATACCATGGCTACACCATGTGCCTCACAATAATCAATAGAATCCTGGTCACGCACCGATCCGCCGGGTTGTACCACTGCCCTGATCCCTGCCTTCTCGGCGATTTCCACGCTATCGGCAAATGGGAAAAAAGCGTCAGAGGCCATGACTGCACCCTCCAGTTCAAACTCGAAATGTAAGGCCTTTTCGATGCTCTGCTTCAGAGCATCCACCCTGGAGGTTTGCCCCACACCTGAAGCAAGAAGCTGCTGGTTTTTGGCCAGCACAATGGCATTGGATTCGGTGTGTTTTACAATTTTATTGGCAAACACCAGGTCTGCCAGTTGCTGTGGGGTGGCTTTCAGTTGGGTGGCAGGATTCATTTCGCTTTCTGACTCGGTGGAGAGATCGCGGTCCTGTAAGATTACCCCGTTTAAAACGGTCCGGATCATCTTATCGCTGCTCTTGTTGTCCTTCTGAACCAGGATGATGCGGTTCTTTTTTTGTTTCAGCACCACCAGGGCATCTTCATCATATCCCGGGGCAATTACCACCTCGAAAAAGATCTTATTCATCTCTTCAGCGGTCGCCATATCAATCGCTCTGTTGGTAATCAGTACACCCCCAAAGGCCGATACAGGGTCGCCTGCCAGGGCATCGTTCCATGCATCCACAAGCTTTTCCCGACTGGCCAGTCCGCATGCATTGTTGTGCTTCATTATGGCAAAAGTGCAGCTGTCGAATTCATGAATAAGTCCCACGGCAGCATCGATATCAAGCAGGTTGTTGTAAGAGATTTCTTTTCCGTGAAGCTGCTCTAACAACTCATCAAGCTTGCCGAAGAAAAGTCCCTGCTGGTGCGGATTCTCCCCGTAACGCAACTTTCTGGACTCTTTTTCGCTCACCTTCAGGGCACTCAACTGGTCTCCGTCAAAATATTTGAATATTTCAGCATCGTAGTGAGAAGAAACATTGAATGCTTCTCTGGCAAATGCCTTTCTATCCTCCAGGCCAGTTTTACCCTTCCCTGATTCAAGGAGAGAGAAAAAAGGATCATATTGTTCACGGGATGCGAGTACAAGCACATCTTTGAAGTTTTTGGCTGCGGCCCTGATCAGAGAGATCCCGCCAATATCGATTTTCTCTATGATATCCTGTTCAGAGGCGCCCGATTTCACGGTGTCTTCAAAGGGGTAGAGGTCTACAATTACCAGGTCGATTTCGGGAATCTGGAATTCGGCCAGCTGACTCAGGTCTCCCTTCTCCTCCCGTCTGGCCAGGATGCCGCCGAAAACCTTTGGATGCAGGGTTTTCACCCTGCCTCCCAGAATGGATGGATAAGAAGTGAGATCTTCCACCGCAGTGACAGGGATACCAAGATCAGCAATAAATTTCCGGGTTCCTCCTGTGGAGTAAATGGAGATGCCCAGTTCATGTAGCTTTTCTACGATCCGGCCCAGTCCTTCTTTGGAGAAAACCGAAATAAGTGCACTACTTATTTGTTTATGGGTGGTCATTGGTTTTTGTGGATAGTTCTTCCTAATTTTAGCTTTCTTTGCAAAAGAAGCAGTTTCCGCTGAAATAAAGAAGTCAAAACGAAACAATTTATTAATGATTATCATACGCCAGGTTTGGGAGAGTCTTTTGATGGCAATTCAGTCGGTCACTGTAAACCGTTTAAGGGCGATGCTATCCCTGCTTGGGATCACCATTGGAATATTTGCCATTATCGCCGTTTTTACCATTGTGGACTCTCTTGAGAAAAACATCCGGGATAGTGTGGAAACCCTGGGAAGCGATATTTTGTATGTTCAGAAATGGCCCTGGGCACCCCCGGAAGGAGAAACCGAATTTCCCTGGTGGAAATATATGAACAGGCCCCTGGCAACTCTGGACGAATTTGAGTTCCTCAGGGATTATAGCAAAGGGGCAAAGAATGTCTGTTTTATTTCGGCAGTGGGTCGGAGGATAGAGTATGGCAACAACAACATAGACAGAGCCGGTATTGCCGGTGTTACAGATGAGTTCAAGGATATAAGAGCCTTTGAGCTGGAGGAGGGAAGGTATTTCTCTCCCATTGAGATGAATGCTGGCCGGAATGTGACGGTGATTGGGAGCACCATTGCAAAGGAACTCTTTGAGGGAAGCAATCCCATCGGAAAGTACATTAAGATTTTTGGAAGCAAGGTACTGGTGATCGGTGTGGTCGAGAAAGAGGGGAAAGGCACATTCAGCGGACAGATACTGGATGATGTAGCCATGCTGCCCCTTAATTTTTACATGGGATTTATCGATATCACGAGAGAATACGCTGATCCCCAGATCTGGGTACAGGCCAAACCCAGTGTGGGTGTGGAGGAGCTTACCTTTGAAGTGACCCAAATGCTTCGATCCTACAGGAGGCTGAAGCCTGCCGATGAGGATAATTTCGCCTTGAACCAGACCAGTATCATCAATAACACGCTGGATCAGATCTTTGCCGTTCTTAAGATTGCCGGGTTCTTCATAGGGATATTCTCCATCATTGTGGGGGGATTCGGGATAGCCAATATCATGTTTGTGTCGGTGAAGGAACGCACCCACATCATAGGCATTCAGAAGGCTCTGGGGGCAAAAAGGTACTTTATTCTGACCCAGTTCCTGTTCGAATCGGTGATGCTTTCGGTGGCCGGTGGTATCATCGGGCTGCTGCTTGTATTCCTGGGCGCCACAGCAATTTCCTTATCCGGTGACTTTTCAGTCTACCTGTCCATGGATAACATTCTGTTGGGGATCGGGGTATCCAGTTTGATTGGCCTGGTCAGCGGAATCTTTCCGGCCTGGCAGGGTGCCAGGATGGATCCGGTGGTGGCCATCAATACTTCCTTTTAAATAAATACAGAATAGAGGATCCTTCCCATCAGGAAGTAGATAAACAGGCCCATTATGTCGTTCATGGTAGTTATAAAGGGCCCGGTGGCAAGGGCTGGGTCAATCTTCACCCGGTGGAGCAGCAAAGGAATCATGGTTCCAAAGAGGGCCGCAAAAATGATCACTACAAAAAGCGACGAGCTAACTGTAAAGGTGAGAGCCAGGTTTTTGCTGATAAAGAAGTTGTAAAGGAAGAGTATGCTCGAAAGGATGATTCCATTAAGCAGCGCGACAACCAGCTCCTTTCCAAGCTTTCGGTAGGTGCTTTCAAGTCCCAGGCTGTTGCTGGCGATGCCCTGTACAATGATAGCGGAGGACTGGATCCCCACATTCCCTGCCATGGCGGCGATCAGGGGAATGAAAAAGGCCATTTCCGGATTGATCTTGATGTCCTCTTCGAAGCGTCCGATCACAGCTGCCACTACAATTCCACCCAGGAGTCCTATGATCAGCCAGGGGAGACGTGCCCTGGAAAGCCTGGCAGGTGAGTCGGTGGTCTCCACGTCGGCAGTAATACCGGAAGCAAGCTGGTAATCCCTTTCAGCTTCATCTATGATCACATCCACCACATCGTCGATGGTGATCCGGCCCACCAATCGTCCGATAGAGTCGGTGACCGGCAATACGATAAGGTCGTATTTTTCCATGATCTGTGCCACCTCCTCCGAATCGGTATCGGCCCTAACAGATCTTACGTCAGCTTCATAAATTTCTTTGATCCTGGTGGAGGCGCTGGCCAGCAAAAGTGCCTTGAGGGACAGGATACCCAGCAAAACATTCTCATCGCTCACTACGTAGATGAAGTAGATTTCGTCCAGATCCTT
>SPBY01000215.1 GCA_004525825.1 Bacteroidia bacterium | reverse complement strand
GATCTATATGTATGATGTATTGCGGGCCGACCGCAGCATTTCCTCCTGCGGACTGGAAGCCAGAGTGCCCTTCGGGGATCTCGATTTTGTGAAATATGTCATGAGCATTCCACCCGAAAAGAAGATGAATTTCACCGGCGTTGGAAAATACATTCTTCGGAAAGCTTTTGAAGGGGACTATCTTCCCCACAACATACTTTACCGAGAAAAGGCCGCCTTCTCCGATGCAGTGGGCCACAGCATGGTGGACAACCTGAAAGCTTATGCAGAGGAAATGTATAGTGACGAGGACGTGATGGATGCGGAGCTAAAATATACCCATGCCTCCCCCATTTCCAAGGAATCGCTCATGTACCGGGATATATTTGAATCTCATTTCCCGGGACGATCCAAAACTGTGAAAGATTTCTGGATGCCCAACAAGGCGTGGGAAAACTGCGACGTGAATGATCCCAGTGCCAGGGTACTGCCCAATTACGGAAAAAGCGGAGAGTAAGTCCCAATAAATATTAGTGTATGAACCCCGTCTGGCTCATCCAGATGGGGTTTTTTGCGCTTTACTGTACGATTTTTACGATTTCACTTGACATTCGTATATTAATTGCCGTATATTTGTACGATATATGTTGTTTATTACTTATTTCGTATAGTCATGAGCATTGAGTATAATCCGAAACGTGAACTGATCCTGAAGACCGGGAAAGAGCTTTTCTGGAAGTTCGGGTTCAAAAGGGTCACCATCGAGGAGATCTGCAAGGAAGCAGGGGTCAGCAAAATGACTTATTATAAATTCTTCCCCAATAAGATTGAAATGGTGAAGACTCTCATGAATGGGGTGCTGAAGGAATCGCTTGACAAGTACAAGAAGATCTCAGACAGCGAGATCCCCTACCCAGAGAAAGTGGTTCAGATGATCCAGCTTAAACGGGAGCAGGTGCACACCATGAGTAGCGAATTTTTCCGCGATTATGTGCAAAGCGAGGATCCGGAGCTGATCAGCTTCCTCCAACAGCTCACCCAGGAAAACCTGCAGATATTAACCAACGATTTCCAAAAAGCCCAGGACGACGGGGATATACGGAGCGACCTGAAGGTGGAATTTATCATGTATATAATGAATCATCTGGTGGAAATGGCCCAGGATGACGCCCTGCTAAACATGTATGAGGAGCCCCAGGACCTGGTCATGGAGATCACCAATTTTCTTTTTTACGGCATTCTTAACAGGGATGCACACAAATGAAAACCAGGGGTATAAAATATGGTCTGAGTTCGGTCGCTTTTTGGGGCCTACTGCTCTTTTCCGGGATAGCCACAGCGCAGTCGCTGGGATTCAAGGGACAGGCCATAGGATGGACCACCCTGAACCCGGCCGAACCCTTCCAGGCACAGGCAGGGCTCAGGTATATTCCTGAACTCTCCTTTTCTCTGCCAGCGGGCAAATACACCCTCGATGGTGAGTTCTCCGCCAATATGTGGCTAAGCGGCACCTATGCCAATGACTCCGCTGCATTTGACAAACAGCTATCCCCCTACCGCATCTGGCTACGCTTTTCGGGCGATCAGTTTGAGCTAAGGGCAGGATTGCAAAAGATCAATTTCGGATCGGCCCAGATGTTCCGGCCGCTTATGTGGTTCGACTACATCGATCCACGCGACCCCCTTCAGCTTACTGATGGTGTATACGGACTGCTGGCCCGGTACTACTTTCTTAATAATGCCAACATCTGGTTATGGGGCCTGTACGGCAATGACAAGGTCAAAGGTTGGGAATTGATCCCTTCCAAAAAGAACAGCATTGAGTACGGAGGCCGGGTACAGTTGCCTCTCTATACCGGCGAAATTGCGGCCACCTACCACCACCGGACTGCCGATCCCGGACCGGTACTTCCAGACTCGGTCACCCTGGGCGAAACAGCTCCTGAAAATCGCATTGCCCTGGATGCCAAATTGGACCTGGCAGTGGGTCTCTGGATAGAGGCGGCTTTCAGCCACCAGGACTTCACCTATACCAACATAAATTACAAGTCGATGATGAATGCAGGCATGGACTATACCTTCGGATTGGGAAACGGTGTCCATGTGATGACCGAAGCCTTTGGTTACCTCCAGGGGGAGAAAGCCTTTGGTTCGGAACAGCAGATCTGGTTCGGCCTGCTTTCAGCTTCCTACCCGGTCAGCCTCATTCACAACGTGAGCGCCATGCTGTTTTACGACTTTAGCAACAATAACTTTTACCGTTTCATTAACTGGTCGATAGCCTATGACCGGTGGAGCTTTTATATCATGGGATTCTGGAATCCCGATACCTATAATCTCTACAACGTGGACCCCAGAACCAGCCTTTACGGCGGATGGGGATTCCAGTTGATGGCCGTATTTAATCACTAAGATATTCAGTAACCATTCCATAAACAGAAAAAATGAAAAACGGAAGAATCATCACCATTGATAATCTCGTCAAGAGTTTTCCTATTGGTGGGGGCGAATTCACAGCCCTGAATGGCATTTCACTCCAATTTGACAAAGGGGAGTTCTCAGGCATTGTGGGTCCCAGCGGATCAGGTAAAACAACCCTTCTGAATATCCTGGGGTCGCTGGACACACCTACAAAAGGACAAACCAATGTTCTGGGAACCGCATCCACCCGGATGAGTCCAAAAGTGGCTGCTACTTTAAGAAAAAAACACATCGGGTTCATCTTCCAGACCTATAACCTGATGCCGGTATATACAGTCTTCGAAAATGTGGAGTTTCCCTTACTCTTACTCAAAATTCCATCGGCAGAAAGGAAAAAGGCGGTGCTGGAGGCCCTGGAATGGGTGGGACTTAGCGACAAAATCAAGTCCAAACCACCTCAATTATCCGGGGGAGAAAGTCAGCGTGTGGCCATAGCCCGAGCCATGGTGAAAAAGCCAGACCTGGTGCTGGCCGATGAGCCTACGGCCAACCTGGATGCCGAGAACTCTCACCACATTCTCAAGACCATGGAGAAACTAAACTATGAGTTACGGACCACTTTTGTGTTTGCCACCCACGACGATAAGGTGATCGGTTACCTGCGAAGAATCATCAGCCTGGAAGACGGGAAGGTGGTCTCTGATGCTTACGTCAAAAAATAGGAACCATGATAGCATTTAAACTAGCATATAAGAACCTCATGGGCGCTGGATTGCGAACACTGCTGATTGTCTTTGTCCTCTCCCTGGCCTATGTGTTGATTGTCTACATGAATGGACTTTACCAGGGATGGGACCGGCAGGCCCGGATCGAGACCATTGCCTGGGAAGTGGCAGAGGGACAATACTGGCAAGACATGTATGACCCCTATGATGCAATGTCATTAAGCGATGCCCATGCTCCGGTCCCCGCTGCACTTGAAGCAAGTGCTTCAGAGGGCAAAGCAGTTCCGATCCTGATCACACAGGCCACCATTTATCCAGAGGGACGAATGATGGGGGCCTTGCTGAAAGGAATCGATACCCGTCAGAAAATCCTATCGCTACCCACCGAAGTGCTGGATTCGGATTCGGAAGAAATCACCGCCATTGTGGGTACACGCCTGGCCAAATCGGCCGGACTCCAGACAGGAGATTATCTGCTGATCCGATGGCGGGATGTACACGGCACCTTTGATGCCACGGAAGTAAAGATCGCAGGAATCTTTAAAACTACGGTTCCGGCGGTGGATATGTGACAGGTATGGATCCCGCTGAATAAGCTGCAGGAGATCACTGGCATGCCAGGAGAAGCCTCCCTGGTGGTGGTGAATAAAAGTCCCGAAGAAGGCTCCACCTTTTCAGGTTGGGAATTCAAGGGACACGATTTCCTCTTTAAAGAATTGGAAGAGATGATCCAGATGAAAAGCGTAGGAGGTTCTGTTTTCTACCTCATTATCCTGGCACTGGCACTGCTGGCCGTATTCGATACACAGGTGCTTTCCATTTTCCGGCGTCAACGGGAAATTGGTACCTACATAGCCATGGGGATGACCAGGAAACAGGTGGTTGGAATCTTCACTGTGGAAGGGGGCATGCATGCCATCCTGGCGGTGGTGCTGGGTGCAGCCTACGGATTCCCCTTGCTTCTGTGGACCCAAAAATCCGGTATCAAGATGCCGGAAGGCACAGATGATTTCGGAATGGCTGCCGCCGAACACATGTATCCCTATTACAGTCTGGTCCTGATCCTGGGAACCATTGTCCTGGTCATGCTTGCCACCACCCTGGTAAGCTATTTGCCCTCCCGGAAAATCAGTAAAATGAATCCTAACGATGCCATACGAGGCAAAATTCAATAAACATAAAACAACTGAATCATGTTACGATTTTATATAAAAGGATTATTCAGGGACCGCTCAAGAAGCCTCATGCCCATCTTAGTAGTGGCCATCGGGGTAACACTTGTGGTCCTGATGCAATGCTGGGTGACCGGCATTCTGGGCGATATGATCGTCTTTAATGCCCGTTTTGCCACAGGGCACGTCAAGGTTATGAGCCGGGCATACAACGAAAACATCGATCAGCAACCCAACGACCTGGCCCTGATGGGTACCGAGCAGATCTTGCTGGACCTGGAGAACGAATTCCCGGGATTGGAATGGGCCGAACGAATTCAGTTCGGGGGACTGGTGGATGCACCGGATGAGAATGGTGAGACCCGGACCCAGGGACCGGGCGGCGGAATGGCCATTGACCTGCTCTCCCCATCCAGCAAGGAAGTGGATAGGCTAAACCTGGAAAAATCCCTTGTCAGGGGCAGGCTGCCACAGGTTCCGGAGGAGATACTGCTGAGCGATGAGTTTGCCACCAAACTGGAGGTAGAACCCGGCGAAGCGGTGACTCTGATCACCACCACCATGTACGGGGCCATGTCCATCACCAACTTCACCGTCAGTGGAACGATAAAATTCGGGGCTGCTGCCCTGGACCGGGGAGGAATGGTGGCCGATATCAGCAGCATCCGCATGGTCCTGGATATGCAGGATGCCACCGGGGAGATCCTCGGCTATCTGCCATCAGGGGATTATGACGACCTGCAGGCAGCTGCAATGTCTGCCGCTTTCAATGACAGGCACAGTGACCCGGAAGACGAGTTCTCCCCAGTGATGCTCTCCCTACGCGAACAGGGAACCATGACCATGATGCTCGACATCATGGATTATTTCAAAGGCCTGATCATAGGTATCTTCATGATAGCTATGTCCATCGTTTTATGGAACTCAGGACTGTTGGGAGGTTTGCGTCGTTATGGGGAAATGGGCCTGCGAATAGCCATTGGTGAAGAAAAAAAGCATATCTATCGCAGCCTGATCGTTGAATCGGTTTTTATCGGTATCGCGGGCTCGGTGGTGGGCACCGCCTTTGGTCTCTTTTTTGCAGCCCTTCTTACCAAAGGAATTGACATCGGAGGCATGATGCAAGGTTCCAACATGATGATGCAGGCAGTGATGAAGGCGAGTATTACCCCTGATGCCTACTATATCGGATTTATTCCCGGGATATTCGCAACTGCTCTGGGCACAGCCCTTGCCGGAATAGGCATATTTAAGCGTAAGACCGCTCAACTTTTTAAAGAATTACAAGCATGATACGAGTTAAACATATAGCACAGGTAACAACCATAACGCTTCTTATATCAGGGACATTATGGGCGCAACCTTCAGGAAAGGAAATCCTGGACAGGATCGATGCCAACATGTCGTCGGACACCCGATATGTGAAATCCAAAATGGTGATTCACGGACCGCGAAGTTCCCGGACCATAGAATCGGAAAGCTGGTCAGAAGGCAAGTCCGGCTATACAGAATACCTGGCTCCGGCCAGGGAAAAAGGAACCAAGATGCTGAAGTTGGAGGACAAACTCTGGATCTTCTCGCCTTCCACAGACCGCACCATACAAATCTCGGGACATATGCTGCGCCAGTCGGTCATGGGATCGGACCTCTCT
>SPBY01000022.1 GCA_004525825.1 Bacteroidia bacterium | reverse complement strand
GGTCTGACCGATATCAAGCAGACACTCGTTCTCTGTTTCCTGTAAAACAAAATGGGCCATGATTCCCAGGCTCTCCATGTGATCGAACACCACCTCCCACTGGTCCAGTTTGCTGCAGTCGAAGCGGTAACGCTCATTGTAATCGTTATAAGGCCAGACATCCTTGCCGTCGCCCAGAATGTTCAGGGTGAGCATATAGACCGAATTCACCCCCACCGACTGCAGGTAATTCAATGCTCCGATGATCCCTTTTCCATTTCCATTCTGCCAGGTGGGGTCTCCCTCCTTCCAGTCAGACAGGTGAGGTTCATAGGAATGAATCTGTATATCCGGATTGGCCTCCCCTTCCCGGAACACACTTTTCAAACTAAAGCGCAGAGTCTGGTCAAAATCCTGAAAGGCCAGGAAATTCTCGGGGCTGTCGGCCCCGTTCTTGATCCAAATTTCATCCGTTCCCTGGAATTTAAAGTAGCCTTTGCCTCCGTTTACAATCCTCCCCCTGGCCCTGAAATCGGGTGCGCTCTTATCGGTCTCGATAATATCCAGGCTTCCTTCAGCCCCATCCGGACCTATAGCTTCACCCTGTACATCCCCATCCAGCACTGCCAGGTTTTTTCCCTTCTGAAAAGAGACCCTGTAGTTCCAGGTTCCTGAAGCATCGGGTCTGAAATGAATCTTCCAGATGCTCCCCTCCCTGGCAGAGGTTTCCCCTGCATTTCCATCTGCGGCAAAATAACCCGGAACGGTATAGGAGCTGGTTCCCTGGGTGAAGATGGCCTCCAGTTTGTAATCCAGGAAAGGATTTTCTTCGGCCATTTCTGATGTTGCGGGTCCGTTCAGCACCAGTGTGACTTTGTGCCATTGCTGGAGTTCTCCCTCAATTTTAAGGGTTGGATTCACCGATGTCTGGCAGGAATACGCCAGCCATATTAATAGAAGGAAGGTAAAATGTTTCATAATAGTTGGGTTTCAGATCATAGAATATGCCTGTTAATATCGGAAAAAATCAAATTAAAGATAGCACGGGTCCAGAAAAGACTGTCCCAACTGGAGCCATACCTATCCGGATGCTAAAAGTAAAAGTATCCTGATCATATATGCCCTTTTTGTCCTTCTGGGCTCAGCTTTCACCTTTGTGAAATACAACATAGTAAGGAGCCCTGGTCTGAACTTCAGGGAACTGTTCGATAAGCTGATCATCGTATATGCTGTTACCGGAATAATCATGGTGTTTTTCGTCCTCTTCTCCTTCCTGGGAAAGAGAAAGATGGAGAAAGAACTGGATTAAAATATTTCCTATTTTGTATCCTATGAAAGCACTCAAGCAGAAAGTCGTTTGGATGGTGATTGTTATTTCAGTCAACACCTTTTACAGTCAGGCCCAGGAACATACCAATGAGCGGGCCAGGTGGTTCACCGATGCCCGTTTCGGAATGTTTATCCACTGGGGCGTTTATAGCGGAGCCGAAGGGATCTGGAAAGGAGAGAAACTGAGGAACGACAACGATTATGCCGAATGGATCTACTACAGGAACCGGATCGCAAGGGACGAATACACCACCCTGCTGGACCGTTTCGACTGGGATAGCATCGATCCTGAGCAATGGGTGCTGCTGGCCAAAGAATCTGGGATGAAGTACGTCACCATCACGGCCAAGCACCACGACGGTTTTGCACTATGGGACAGCCAGGTAAGCGATTACGATGTGGCAGAGTTTACCCACCCGAAACGGGATATTGTGAAGGAACTGGCCGATGCTTGCCATAAGCACGGTCTCAAATTGGGACTCTACTACTCACACTGGGTCGACTGGGAACATCCTGATGGCTGGGACCACTCCAAAGAGATCTATGGCATTTCGGCGGAGGATTACGACCGTTACTGGCTGGGGAAGGTGATCCCTCAGATACGTGAATTGCTTAGTAATTATGGAGAGGTTGGAATGATCTGGTTCGACATGTGGGTCCACCACTCCAATACCTGTGTGACCAAAGAGCAGCTACTGCAGCTGAAGGGGGTCATCCGCGAACTTCAGCCTCAGTGCCTGGTCAATTCCAGGCTGGGGCTATCCATCGAGGAAGACAGTGACATCGATTTCAAGACCCTGGGCGACAATCAGCTGGGCAGCAAGAAAGAAGAGTTTCCCTGGCAGTCGCCTGCCACCGTGGCCCACTCCTGGGGCTTCCATGCTCTGGAAAAACAGTGGAAGTCGACCACGACCCTGCTGCAGAATCTCATAGGCAATGTGAGCCTCAACGGCAACATGATGCTGAACATCGGTCCCCGGGCCAATGGCGATGTGCCCTACGAAATCGAGCAGCGGCTTCTGGCCATGGGAAAATGGTTGTCGGTGAACGGTGAATCCATCTATGGCAGCCAGGCCTTCGACCTGGTGAAGGACCAGCACGATTGGGGAAAGATTACCTGCCGGAAGAACCCGGATGGCAGCACGCTTATCTACCTCCATGTATTCAACTGGCCCCTGGGCCACCAACTCCCGGTCACCGGGATCCAAGGGAAACCAGTGAAAGCCTACCTGCTGGCCGATCAGGAAAAGATCGCCCTTCCATTCACTTCCCAAGGAGTGGTAACAGTGCTTGATCTACCCGAAAAAGCACCCGACCCGCTGGTATCGGTGGTGGTTTTGGAATACAACAGCTACCCCACCACCGAGGAGGGATTGGTGGCCCAATCAGTCTATGGTGGTTTCTCCCTGACCCCGACCAATGCTCTGGAATCAAAAGGCGATACAACATTGAAACCCCCGAAACGCGGGGGTACCGTTCCGGAGCATATCGCGGTGACTGAGAAGAGCCGCTACCATTGGCGGATCTATATCGAAAAACCGATGAGCTTGTACACCGATGTATCCTATAGCTTCCAGGGAGAGGATGGGAAAGGCACCCTGTCTGTAAGTTCACAAGCCGGGTCACTGAAAGCGAATTTCAAACCCAGCGGAAAGTTTGTGGGAGAACCCAACAGCAACTGGCAGATCGACAGTTTCGACTCCCATCGGCTGGGCCAGCTGGACTTCACCCAGGAGGGATATTACGACATTAGCCTGGAGATTGCTCCCCGCAAGGGAGATGAACTGGGCTTTCAATGGCTGTGGCTGGGTACAGAATAAGTCTGCTATCCGCTCACTGAAACACCAGGGTAACCACGGTATGCACACCGGGTACCGATTCAAGATGTATGGATCCCTGATGCTTGTTCATGATCTGACGCACCAGGCTTAGCCCGATTCCGGAACCCTGCTCCTTGGTGGAAAAGAAGGGCACAAACACCTGGTCAATAAGCTCCGGAGGGATTCCCGAACCGTTGTCCTCCACCATTACCAGGACCCGTTTCCCATGGGCGAGTGATCGGATTCCAACCTGTTTATCTACCTGATTTTCGGGGAAGGCATCAAAAGCATTCCTTAATAGATTAAGCAGGATCATCTCAAATTGCCGGGGATCTGCAAATATTTCAGCATCCGGTTCTTGCATTTCAAGTGAGATCTGAATGTTCCTTTCTCGAGCCTCGTTTTCGAGCAGCAGAGTGATCCCTTTTAAAGCCTTCGACAGATTGAGCTTTTCTTTCTTCGGTAAAGGCAGTAGTGAGAGGCGCCGGTACTCTTCCGTGAAATCCATCAAACCTCTCCCAGTGCTTTCGATCATTTTGAGTCCATCGCCTACCTTTTTTAAATTACTCCCGTTTTCAGATTTAAGCTTTGTTTGAAGCGATTTGGATAAGGAAAGCATGGGGGCCACCGCGTTCATGATCTCATGGGTCAGGACACGTATGATCTTCTGCCAGGAATCTGATTCGTTTTTATGTAATTCCTCCTGGATGTTCTGCAGGGTAAACAACTTATAGGTCTCTTCAAAAATCCTTATTTCCTTGAGCCTTACAGAGAGGAGCTGTTCACCTCCAATTGCAGCCTTACTGTTGTTACCTGATACCAGGCGCAGAACCCTGGGACTTCCGGGTCCTAGTTCGGTCAGTACATCCCACAACTTCTTATTGATCGGCCTGATTTCATCCAGGCGGGACAGGCTTTGAGTGGGTATGAGTCCTAAAGCGGCTTCGTTGGCAAATACCACTTCCCCACTGCTGGTGAAACAATAGAGACCCTGATCAGCGGAGTCAATCACATGAATAAGAATCCGGTCATCCTTCTCCTTCTCCAGCCTTCTGGCGTTCATGGATTCTTTGATGGCGTTGGATCGCTCCTTCAGTCTTCTGAACAATACTTTCCCCGTTCCAAATTGAATTTCAGGGGACTCTTCCCGACCAACAGAATTTATAAACTGTTCAATCACTCTCGTAATGCCCGATACGTACCTGGTGAGTAAGAACACCTGAAGGGTAATCAGCAAGATGCCGGTAAGGAGTATGAATACAAATTCCACTACTGCGGCTTCGACCAACCAGATAAACAGAAAGGAAGTGGCAATGATCAGGCCAATCCTTGCTATGATGTTCCAGAACAATATTCGGCTGCTCATGTTCTCTCAGATTCCGTAGGTTTTCATTTTGTTATAGAGCGTCGATCTCGCTACTCCAAGTTCACGAGCTGCTTTTGAGAGGTTGCCCCCGTTTCGCCTGATGGATTCCCGGATGGTGATCAATTCCAGTTCTGCCAGGGTGGGTCTTAAGGTTTCAACAGCATGGGTGTTGTCAAAGGCTTCCGGGAATATATCACCCGGTTCTATCTTCCGTCCGTCTGTCAGCAGCACCGCTCTTTCCATGCAGTGCTGCAGCTGTCTTACATTGCCGGGCCATGCATGACCCTGAATCACATCCATGGTCTTTGAAGAGAAAACAAGTCCCGGTTTATTGTGTTTCATCATGTATTTTTCGAGGAAATGCTGTGCCAGGTCGATGATGTCCTCTCCCCTGTTCCGCAAAGGTGGAGAGGTTATCTCAATGGTATTGATCCTGTAATAAAGATCCTCCCGGAACCGCTTCTGAGA
The DNA here is from genome assembly GCA_004525825.1 of Bacteroidia bacterium. GTDB lineage: Bacteria > Bacteroidota > Bacteroidia > Bacteroidales. The sequence continues at coordinate 9,668 of SPBY01000022.1, read as the reverse complement.
GATCATTTCCGGGAGATTCTGGTTGGTGGCTGATATCAAGCGGAAATCGGCCGGCAGGGCTTTGTTGGATCCTATCCGGTAAATTTCCCTGTTCTGAAGAACATTGAGCAACTTGGTCTGCATCTCCGGCTGCAGATTCCCGATCTCATCCAGGAACAAGGTACCTCCCGAGGCGATTTCAATTCTTCCGGGTTTGTCCGATCTGGCATCGGTAAATGCACCTTTGGTATGTCCGAACAATTCGCTTTCAAACAAGGATTGACTGATCGATCCCAGGTCCACATGAACAAACACCTCCCCGGAACGATCAGAAGCATTGTGTATTTCCATTGCAATAAGTTCCTTCCCCGTACCATTCTCCCCCAGAACCAATACGTTTGAGTCCGATGGCGCTACCTTTCTTATAGTTTCCATGACCGCGCACATCTCGGGCGATTTTCCATACAGTTTTTCCTGGCCCGATTGGATACAATGGCTCAGGTGATCCTGTTTTGTTTTGAGCTGCCTGACCTTCTTTCTGCTCTCCTTCAGCATGATCCCCGACCGTACGGTAGCGACCAGTTTTTCATTGTCCCAGGGTTTTGAGATGAAATCGGTGGCGCCGCATTTTATCGCCTCAATGGCAAGATCCATTTCCCCATAAGCTGTAATCATCACCACCACGGCATCCTGATCGCTTTGAAGGACCCTTTTTAGCCAGCTAATCCCCTCATTTCCATCGGTGGCTCCCTTGCTGAAGTTCATATCCATGATGATTACATCCATCTCCTGGGTCTCCAGGATCCCGGGTATTAATTCGGGCGATTTGATGCCGATCACCTTTTCGACTTCTGTTTCCAGAAGCTGAGCCAGAGCAGCCAGGACGGCCGGATTGTCATCTACGATAAGTGCTTTGTTGTGGAGCATGTCTTATTTTACTACACTTAATTTGTGCAAATTACAATATTGAATAGAATTGTACAATTTTAAGACATTTAATTTTCACAATCACCAGAACAAGAGGGCGTAATTCAAATTATATCAGTATATTACCATGAATGGCACAACAATTGGATTTTTGAAAGAAACTAAGACCATGAGTTTCTCACAATTCAAAATGATCCTGAGGATCATGATCCAAAACAGGCGGTCCACCCTGATCAATTTCCTGGGACTTGTACTGGGACTGACCTCCTTTGTCATCATATTCAGCTGGATCCGGACCGAGTATTCGATCGACAGATTCCACCAGCATAAAGGCCGCTTGTTTCATCTGGTTATACAATTTCCGGAGGGAATACTTGACTCCAATACCCCCTATGCCCTGGCTCCCGAGATGAAAGACGCCTTTCCTGAAGTGGCCGACTATTCCAGGGAAGTCAGGATGGCCACACAAATCAACTCCTCCTTTGACTTCTTTCCGGAGGATCCCGATAACGAACCGGAGTATGAACCCAATGTGGCACGAGTGGACACCGGCTTCTTCAGCATGTTCTCCTTTGACAGGGTGTACGGGGCCGGCCAGAACGGGCTGGACCGGCCGGATGGAGTGCTGCTCAGCAAAAAGCTTGCGGAAAAATATTTTGAAAAGAGCAACCCGGTGGGCCGGCAGATCCTGATGAATGTCCAACAGTTGCTGGAAATCACAGGGGTGGTCGATATTCCTGAAAATACTCACTTCAAGTACGACCTTTTCCTACCTACTCAGACAAGCATTCTGAACAACTGGACCTGGAGGGATCCTTCCTACTTGCTGCTAAAAGAAGATGTCTCTCTTAGGTCCTTCGAGAAGAAGATAGTCAGCTTTTTAAACGAAACCTATCCCAACCCTCTGCCTGGAGAGTATCAATTGAAACTGGTCCCCGTTGAAAAAGCCAACCTGGCCTTTGGGAAGAAGAAGGAATTCCTTCTATTCTCAGGGATAGCCTTACTGCTCCTGCTTATTGTGGCCATCAACTACATGAATCTTTCCACTGCCAATTACACCAAGCGAATCAGGGAGATGGGAATTCGCAAGATCATTGGTGCCACACCGGTAGTCCTCAGGAGACAATTACTGGCTGAAACCCTGATCCAGACCACGGTTGGAATGTTCATCGCCCTTTTCCTGGCAGAAATCCTCCTGCCACGATTAAGCACTTTGTTTGACCTTACCGTACGCATTGGGTACAAAGAGAATCCGCTCATCCTGGCCGGCTTTGCCTGTCTTATCCTTGTGTTCGGCCTGCTATCCGTGAGTTATCCCGTGCTGGTTTTTACTCGTGGAAATCCCACCACCATCCTGCGAGATACCTTTGTAAAGGGAAAAGGCAGATCCAATGTATTACTGATCACCACCATCTTCCAGTTCACCGTCTCTGTTTGTTTGCTAATCTCCACCATGGCTGTGCTCAAGCAGGTAAAGTATGCCAAGCATGTTCCCCCTGGAGTAAATGTGGAGGATGTGATTAAGGTCGAGCTAAATCCACAGCTGGGCAGGCAGTTAAAAAGTTTCATCCAGGAGGTCGAGGCGCATTCCGGGGTGCTTGAAATCACCGCGGGCCAGAAGAATCCCATCAACGAGGATTACAAAACCAACATCGAATGGCCAGGAAGGGATCCGGCTATTGATCCGCTGGTCAGGTATTCCATCTGCCTCCCTAACTTCCCCACCTTTTTTGGCCACGAAATCGTTTACGGCCGGCTTTATTCTGACAGCAGTAGGGCTGATCTTTCCAGGTACCTGGTCAACGAAGCAGCCTGTAACATGCTCGGAAAAGAAAATCCTGTGGGTGACAAACTTACCATGTGGGGAGAGGAGGGTGAGATTGTGGGAGTATTCAGAAACTTCCATCACATTTCCTTACACTCCGAGATCATGCCCCATGTGATCACCATCAATCCTGCTCATTACAGACAACTCCGCTTCCTGTTTATCAGGCTCAGTCCAGGCGACCAGAGTCAAACCATAGAATTCATCAGGGAAACCTTTGGAAAACTCGCCAGCGACTTCCCCTTCTCATACGAGTATCTGAGCGAAGAAGTGGACCAGATGTATTCCAGGGATGTAAGGTTGGCACGGATAATAGGTTCCTTTGCATTCCTGGCCCTGCTGATTTCCTGTCTGGGCATATATGGTCTTGCCAGATTCTCGGTGGAGAAGAAAGCCAGGGACCTCACCATCAGAAGGGTATTCGGGGCATCTTTCCAGAAAATCATCCTGCTGGCCAACCTGGAGATGTTGCGTCGTATCGGAGTTTCCGTAGTGATGGCGGTCCCCCTTTCCTTCTTCCTTCTGGAACGCTGGTTGCGCTCCTTTGCCTACCGTACCGAGCTTGCCTGGTGGTTCTTCCTGCTGGGTGGGGTCCTGGGGATTGTGATCACCATTGCTGCCACCATGATCGGGATCTGGAGAGCCCTGCAACAGAAACCCACCGAGGTACTGAACCAGGTTTAAAAAAAGAAACCCCGGAAAATTTCCGAGGTTCTTCAAAAATGCCTTAAAATTGGATAGGCCGCCTACTACTTCGAAAGATTGAGCTCAAAGATGATGGTGGCAGTAAATTCAGGCAAATCATTGATATTCACTACATGCTCCTCTTCCCATGCAACAAGCGCAGCGCTACTGCTCAAGTTCCGTAGAGTTAAGGGATCGCCGGGAGTTTCGCCGGTAATGGTCAGGTGCAGCTTGTCTCCTTCCAGTTCCCAGCTTCCTTCCTCTCCCAGGTCTCCTTTGAGCATCGCGTAAGAATAATCCTCATTGAAAGTGATGGTGCCACCCCCAATATCGGCAAATTCGGCAGTAAGTTGATCCACAATGGCCTGCGCTGCCTCGTCCGGAAGCATCATGGTGACCTTCAGAAACTGCGTAAGACTGAGGGGTCCTACTTTAATATCTACTGAGGAATCTCCTATGTTCCAGATGCCGATCAAATCAGCTTCGTTGATTTCTCCTTCGGTCTTACAGGAGCTGACAAATAACAGGGAAGCAATTATGGTCAATAGAATGACGGGGTTTACAAATAATTTTCTCATGGCTTTAAGTTTAGGTTAATAATACGAGTTGCGCATGAAAAAAGTTACCCTCTTATATGTTCATTGACTTAGACCGGTGATCTGCGGAAAGCGATTGCAAGGATATAGATCATACACAATCCGGGAACCACAAAACCAGCCATTAGTCCAAACAGATCGGCCACTCCGCCGAAGAGAATAGGAACCATGGCACCTCCTATGATAGCAGTGACCATCAAACCGGAAATTTCGTTGCTTCTTTCGGGAAGTGCATCCACCGTGATGGAGAATATCAGTGGGAATATATTGGCAAAACCAAGTCCGACAATGAAAATAAAGACAAAGGCAGCAATTTGTCCGGGTGCAAAGAATAAGCCGGCAATACCAAGGATGGCCAAAATGGAGGTGGAGATCAGGAACTTCTTGGGGGAAAGCCAATTGAGTATCACTCCCCCCAGAAATCGCCCGGTCATCAATGAAATGAAAAAGAAGAGGGTTCCAAACAAACCTTTCTCCTTGATATCAAAACCAAATTTCGCCTCCAGGTAATTGGGAAGTTTGGCACTCATGCTTACTTCCGAACCCACATAGAGAAAAATTCCAATGACCATCAATAAAACAAAAGGATTCTTTAGCAGTCCCAGGCAGGATTTCAGCGTGGCAGGTTTCTCCTTTACGGCGTGTTCCTCAATCTTTGTCACCAGCAGAATGACCACTACCAGGAGAATCACAGATCCATAAATGGGGAACAACAGTTTCCAGTCAAGTCCCCAGTAACGGGCAGCCAAAATGGGGATCAGCGATCCCGAAAGAGAACCAATGGCTTTCACAAATTGTCCGAATGAGAGGTTCCTGGAGTACTTTCCTTCCGGAGAAACGTCCCTCATGATCGGGTTCCCCGCCACCTGCAACATGGTAGCTCCGGTACCCATAAAGAGGAGCCCTCCCAGAATGAGGATGAAAGATTCATAATTTCCGATCATGGGCAGGATCATTCCAATCAGGGCAGCCAGCAAACCCAGCTGGAGCAAGAACTTTCTGCCTTTCCTGTCCTGGTACAAGCCCATGGGAACTGAAAGCAGCCCGAACATAATAAAGGCCATGAAGGTCACCAGTCCGGCTTCAAAATTACTCAGACTGAAATCGTTCTGCAGCTGACTGGTGAGGGGTCCGGATACATCTCCGAAGCCCATTACCAGGAAAGCCAGAAATACGGAGGTGGATTTAAAAGCCTTGTTTTTAGTCATGAGAGATAGATAGTGATGGAATTCAAATGTAGGATTTTTAGAAGAAAAGTTGTTAAATTGTTCCGAAACCACAGCTGAGTAACCATGAACAGAACTATCATAGCCATTCTTCTTCTGGCTGGCGGCCTGCTCCAGGGATGCAAACAGGAAGTATACCAGTGGCGCGGCACCCACCGGGATGGAATTTTTCAGGAAAGCGACCTTCTCGATAGCTGGCCCGAAGAGGGCCCGGAACTTATCTGGAAATTTGAAGGGCTTGGCAGGGGTTATGCAGCCCCAGCGGTTTCGAATGATAAAATATTTATCAACGGTGAGGTGGAAGGAAACTCCTACCTCTTTGCCCTGGACCTGGAGGGAAAGCTGCTCTGGAAGTCGGCCAACGGAAAGGAGTTCCTTGGAGAAGGCTTTTCAAGCACCTATCCCGGTGCCCGTTCCACTCCCACCGTTTTGGGCAAGCAGGTATATGCCTCATCCGGAACAGGTCACATCGGCTGTTTCAAAATTTCCAGTGGCGAAGAGCTTTGGGCTTTAAGTATCCTGGATAACCTGGAAGGTGAATTGGGCGAATTCGGATATTCGGAATCGGTAGGGGTCGATGACAAGCATGTCTACTGTTACCCGGGTGGTCCAAGTACCAATGTGGCTGCCCTGGACAGATTCACGGGCAAAATTGCATGGACGCAGTCTGTACTGCGCGATACCTTTGCCTATGGTTCCCCGGTTCTTATAGAGCGATCCGGACAGCCCATGCTTCTCCATACCTCCCGGCACAATCTCATAGCACTGGACCGAAACAATGGCACTTTGATGGCATCCTATAAACTGGAGGGGTATGAGTATGACGGGGAACACTGTAATACTCTGGTATATTCTGATGGCTACATCTATTTCGTGGGCAATGACCTTCCCGGACAAGGAGCCTTCAAACTTGAATTGTCAGCCGACGGGAAAGAGATCAAAGAGCTGTGGCGAAACCAGGAAATCAAAAACAATTTCGGGGGACTGGTTTCTGTGGATGGATCCCTGTTTACCACCGTGCAGGGGAATAAGCTGGTATCCCTTGATCCGGAAAGCGGAGTGGTGGCTGATACACTAAAAGTGGCCACCGGGAGCATCATTTTTGCCGATAACAAATTCATCATCTACGGCAACAACGGTACCACCAACCTGGTCAACTACCACCAGGGTGAGATGGAAATCGGAGGGGAATTCAAAGTTCGCGGAGGCACCGGACACCACTTTTCGCACCCTGTACTGGCCAATGGAATCATGTACATCAGGCAGGGAGATGCCCTGATGGCTTACCGGGTGAAATAAGTTTTCTTACTTAAAAATAGGGCATACAGAAAAGAATGTCAATGCTGTAGGTCCTCCGGGCTGCTATAAATAATCTTCAGGCTCGAGGACGATCTTCATGACCACCTCGCCGTTCCTGTCGCGGTATTGAAAAACCAACCTAAGGCGATGATCCCGATGCACCTTCATAGAAGAACTATTCGTTGCATCATGCTGAAGTCGGGGTCCGATATAATTGGTCAGGCCCCGAATGTCTAATTTATCTTTATCCTGATTAACCAGTGTGTAGTTGTACTGAAATGTGCTATCAGGCAAAATTTGCACGCTATCCATCCGGGTATCCTCGTCCACCATAAAGGGGCACTTGAAATTGATACTGCTTGCCAACCTCTCCACCTGATTCTTTTGCACCGGAGCTTCAGGGCTCTTACAAGACGTCATCACAGCCGCACTTACAACTGTTCCAATCATTGCATAAAATAAGGGTCTCATCAACAAATATCTAAACACATTGACTTTCATGGTGTCCTATTTGGTGGAAGAACTCAATTTGAGGATGCCAAAATATAAAATTATTACCTGTTCTAAGAACCTCCCGGTATTTTTATTCATTCTATAATGCTATTATCGTCTCAAATTAGGCATGCATGAGGACAAACAGAATTGAAATTTTCCGTAATTATGCTCTATCTTTCAACCCAAAGTTTAGAGATACTATGTTGTAATAATCAGACTATCCTATGAAACTCCCTAAAACGTATTACAATCCGCTCTCTTTGCTGGGGAGCATCATTTCCAGTGTAAGTGCTCTTATTTTTGTATTCTTTCTGGCCACCAGCTGGCTTTTTGAAGGAGGAGGTGCCTATTCAGGGGTCATCATCTACATTGTGCTGCCCATATTTCTGATCATCGGACTTATCCTGATTCCCATTGGAATTTCAAGAAGGGCCAAGAGAATTAGGCGAGAGGGAGAAGAAGGCACCAAAGCCTGGATTGTGATTGATCTGAGAGATTCGAGGCAGTGGAACGCCATTGCCATCTTTATCATTGCCACCATTCTATTCCTGGTTTTGACAGGCATTGGAAGTTACCAGGCATTTCATTATACGGAGTCAAATGAATTTTGCGGGACACTCTGCCACAATGTGATGGAACCTGAATACGTTGCGTACCAGGAATCGGCACATTCCCGGGTGACCTGCGTGGAGTGTCATGTGGGCGATGGGGCCGGATGGTATGTTAACAGCAAGCTGTCGGGACTCTACCAGGTCTACTCTGTACTGCTAAAAAAGTACCCCACACCCATCGAAACCCCCATCCGAAACCTGAGGCCTGCCCGCGAGACCTGTGAAAAATGCCACTGGCCGGAGAAGTTCTATTCCTACCGCTTGAAAAACATGAAAAATTTCCTGGCCGATTCTGCCAATACACAGTGGAACATCCAGCTGAAGATGAAGATTGGATCTGAGCACAATGCGTTTGGTCTGATGGAAGGCGTCCACTGGCACATTAATCCGGATGTGCATATCGACTACATAGCCTCCACTGAAAAAAGAGAATTCATCCCCTGGGTGCGCTTTATCAACAAGGCTTCGGGCGATACCATTGTGTACAACGACATCTATGATACCCTGGAAGAGGATGCTATAGATACCCTGGAGATGCGTGAGATGGACTGCCTCGATTGCCACAACAGGCCTTCCCACCAGTTCCTTCCCCCCCAGGAGTTTACGGATGAACTGATCGCAGCCGGAACCATCCCTTCCGACCTCCCTGAAATAAAGATGCTGGCCATGCAGATATTTAATCATCCCTTTAGTGATCGCGACTCGGGCGCCATGTTCATCCGGGAAACAGTTAAGGAGTATTACCAGGATAACTATCCTGAAATTGCAGAAGAGAGAGGGTCCATGATCGAACAGGCCACCGAAGGTCTGTTGGAAGGATATTTCAAGCACTTCTTTCCCTTTATGAAAGCCAACTGGGATGCCTATCCGATACATATCGGGCATAGTGAATTCAACGGCTGCTTCAGGTGCCACAACGGGCAACACGAAAGCGAGGACGGAAAAGTGATCTCGAGGGACTGCAATTTATGTCACACCATACTAGCCCAGGGGACCATGGAAAACCTCGAAACCACCTCGGTTGACAATTCCCTGGAATTCAGGCACCCGGTGGATATCGGGGAAGCCTGGAAAGAGATGGCCTGCACCGATTGCCACCGCAATCTTTATTAGGGATTCAGGAGCCTGCTATTCCATTTAGTTCCACCGTGTGAAGCATTGTGGAAATAATATTCCAGAGGATACAATAATCCCTTCATCTGAGGTGTTCTTTCATCAGAGCTCAATGGGGCAGCTAAACACACTATGTTTTGGCTGTTAGTAAAAACATTATGGCAATTGTTTCGTATAAACTATTTTTGGGGAGCCATCAAGGAATTCAAGCAGCCTGTATATCGAAACACTATCTGCCTGAATATCAAAGTTTAATAATACAGCAGTGAAGTGAGTGGAAAATGATTTTTAATAGCGATATTTTCGAAGTTTTTGTCCCAGCCTATGTATTGATTGGAGTATCCGTACTATTTACTTTTCTGACCACAGCTATCGCAATCCCCTCCATTGTCAGGGTATCCAAAGTGAAAGGCCTGATGGCTCATCCCAATGGCCGGACATCGCATACCGATCCGACTCCCAACCTTGGGGGGGTGGCCATTTTTGCGGGAGTTATAATATCCTCGGTATTATTTACTGGCATTCCTACTGCTCATGAACTTAAATATGTGATTGCTGGAATGCTTATCCTCTTTTTCTGGGGATTGAAAGACGACCTTCATCCCATGGTTGCCTATAAAAAGTTTGTTGGACAATTCATCGCCATAATGTTTATACTGGTGCCGGGCGATTTTCATCTTTCCTCCCTCCATGGCCTTTTTGGTATTGAAGAGTTGTCTTACGCCATTAGCCTTCCGTTGACATTTATTCTTTTTCTGGCATTGATTAACAGCTTTAACCTGATTGATGGAATCGATGGCCTGGCATCGGGTGTTGGCATAATCACTTCCCTTTTCTTCGGCATTGGTTTCCTTTTAAACCATCACATGTCCTATGCCATTATGAGTTTCATTCTGGCATCTTCCCTCATAGC
>SPBY01000217.1 GCA_004525825.1 Bacteroidia bacterium | reverse complement strand
GTCTGAATCTCTGCCAGCTTCATCCCCTCTTCAGTCATTACAACAGCATCCGGATTTACAGGAGTTGTACTTTGTACCAGCGGAATAAGATCCATTCCGCAAATCGGGCATTGCCCGGAATGATCCATTCGAATCTGGGGATGCATCGCACAGGTCCAGATCGTCTCCTTACCCTCCTGAACAAGCTGTTCCTGATCAGCCTTCTCTTTATGGGGCCTGTGAAAAACCAGTCCACCCAATATAAACCCCGAAACGAGTAAGGTTCCCCACAGGGTATATTTATTGAAAATTTCCTTTTTAATTTTCATGATTACCTTTTTAATTGAATTTACAAGACATCTTTTACTACTGGTTTCCAGTTAAATAAACCACCTGGGCGATGGAGGTATTTTTATCAACTACCGCCTCTACCTGTTTGAACTGAAAATCGAGCAATTGTTGCTGCATCCGAAGCACTTCAACAAAATCAGTTGAGCTTGCTGAATAGGATGTGATCAGTAGCTGAACACTCTGTTCGGCAAGCATAGCCTGGGCGGTGTATAGTTTTACACGCCTGTCGGCATCGTATATATTTTGTAATGTTTGCTGAAACCTTACGCCAAGGTCGTTGCTTACATTTTCAGCAGATAACCCGGCCGCCTCCCTCAATAATTCTGCCTCATGGCGCATGGCTTTGTATTTTTTACGGTAAATGGGTAGTGTCAGCGAAACCATCGGCATCGTCATATCCTTCCCGTTCATCATGTCGGTGTTACCGGCACGCTCCTGGATCACCATATAATTAAGTCCTATTCCAAGCATCGGATAACCCATGCGGGTAACCATTTCAAGCCTTGCTGCATTCGCTTCTGACTCGGCTTCGAACATTTTCACCATGGGGTGGTTCCGAAGGCTGTCGGCCAGTGTAAGAATATCTAAAGGAATGGGAGCCTGCAACAGTGAATCACCGGTAAAAATTTCTGATGTGGAGGAACGGTTGAGAAACCTGTTAAAACTGACCTTGTCGGTTGCCAGCTGATCCTTTAACGAAGCAATGCGGTTTTCAAGTTCATGAATTTCTATCTGCAGGCGCAACAGGTTTACCATATCGTCATTCCCGCTTCCTCTCATAGCACCTCCCATTCCTCCTCCCGATGAGCCCATTGAAGAGGACTGTGTGGATGGTGAATTTGTTCCTGTTCCCATTCCACCCTGATTGGAATTGCCGCTGCTGCCCATTTTTGGTGAACCGGTCGATGGCATATTCGCTCCGGGAGGATTTGAAGCGCCTGAACTTGAAACCGGACTTTTTTCGGCCGTGCGGAATTTTACCAGGGTAAGTTGTTCCAGGGAATGCAGAATGTAAAGATTCTTTTCCGCAATATCCAGTTCCTTAATGGTGCGATAAACCTTATAATATGAGGCTTTCACGTTAAAATACAGTTCGTTTTTGGCATCCCTGAAGTTTTCAAATTTTGCCATTGCCATATTGGATGCCTCATCTTTGGCGGCTTTTAGTGTACCGAACCAGGGAAACATCTGCATGAGCGTAATATCGGCAACCTGGTTACCGCCAAGCAGCTCCATTGGTTTGATAAAATATCCGAATTGCAGGGAGGGATCGGGTAAGGAGGCAGCCTGGGGCGCCCTTTCCAAAGCTGCTGAATACTCCAGGTAACTGGCCTTCACCCGGGGATTATACAGTGCGGCCTGTTCAAGGTAATAGGACAGGGAATCCTGGGCAAAAGCTGCCAGGTGGCTTACCAGGGCTGCTATTATCAGAATAATATACTTTTTAGAATGGTTCATTGTACGGAATATTAAATGTTATTCTCATATAAAATATTTATTCTGAGACACTTGCACTTATCATCCTGTCACGTTTTTTTATTTCGCCTTCTCTCCAGATACATTGGAACACAGGCACCACAAACATGGTCATGATCTGGATGATCATTCCGCCGAAGGTGGGGATGGCCATCGGGACCATAATATCGGCCCCCTTTCCGGTTGAAGTAAGAACCGGCAACAAGGCAATGATGGCTACTGCGGCAGTCATCATGGCGGGTCTTACCCTCTTTTTGCCAGCCAGTACAACAGCCTCACGAACATGTTGGACATCAGCTGGTTTCAGCTCTTCGAATACCTGGTGAATATAGGTGCCCATTATGACCCCGTCGTTTGTTGATATTCCAAAAAGGGCAATAAACCCGACCCAGACTGCCACGCTCAGGTTAATGGTATGCATCTGGAACAGATCGCGCATATTGATCCCGGACAGGGAGAAGTTCAGGAACCAGGGCTGGCTGTAAAGCCAGATCATAATAAACCCTCCGGCAAATGCGACAAATACACCGGAAAAATGGATAGAGGAAGCAGTAACTGTTTTAAACTGGAAGAAAAGTAACATAAACACCAGGACCAGGCTGATAGGCATGACGATGGACAGGCGTTTTGTTGCCCTGACCTGTTGCTCGTAGTTTCCGGCAAATTTGTATGAAACTCCGCCATGCAAGTTCAATTCTCCGGATAATATTTTTGCTTTGATGAATGCATCCGTTTGTTCCACAACATCCACTTCAGCCACACCAGGTTGTTTGTCAAAATTCACATACCCGGTAAGAAACGTATTTTCACTGCGGATCATTTGAGGCCCCTTGGTATACTGCAGATCTGCCAGTTCACCCAGAGGCACCTGCACCCCGTTCATTGAAGGAACAAGTATTTTTTTCAGATCCTCCGGTGTGCTGCGCAACTCCCGGGGATACCTGACACGAACGGGAAAACGTTCCCGGCCTTCCACCGTATTGGTCAGCGTCATGCCACCAACCGCGCTTTGCAAAACGTCCTGAACATCGCTGATGGTCATCCCATACCTTGCGATGGCTTCACGGTCCAGTTTTATTTCAATATAAGGAGCGCCGACGGCGCGGTCGTAGAAGACCGAAGATGGCACAATGGAAGGAACCTCTTTCAACATTTTCTCAAAATCCAATCCTGCTTCTTCAATAGATTCAAGATCAGGTCCATAGACTTTCAAACCCATTGGGGCACGCATGCCTGTGGAAAGCATGACAAGGCGTGTTTGAATAGGCTGGAGCTTGGGTGCCGAGGTAAGGCCCGGCAGGTTGGTGACTTTTACAATTTCATTCCAGATATCGTCTGGCTTTCTTATTTCCGGGCGCCACTGCCGGAAGTAGTCTCCATTCTCATCCGGTATTAGAAGCTTTGTATCCAGATCTTTCAGATTATCCTTTTCGGGATTAAACACCAGGCTGTCTGACAGGAGAAAGTTGCCTTTTTTGTCTTTCTTATAACGCATACGACGGCCATTGATATCAAGGAGATATTCAGGTTTATAATTGATGGTGTTTTCAAACATCTGTACCGGTGCAGGATCAAGAGCGGAGTTTACTCTTCCCCATTTGCCAACTGCTACCTCCACTTCAGGAATGGACTCCAATCGTTTATCGAGCATTTTAATATAATCGATGTTTTGCTCTATACCTGCATGTGGCATGCTTGTAGGCATCAGGAGGAAGGATCCTTCATCGAGGGAGGGCATAAATTCCTCTCCTACTCCGGGAAAGGTCCTGGAAGGAGCCTGCCAGAATGAGGTCTGTCTTATTTGCAGACCGGCTTTTTCAAATCCTGTGGCCAAAAACCCGAACGTTTTATTAAAACCAAGCCAGATGGTTATCCCAAGTAAGAATGTACCTAAGGGAAGGAGAAGAAATTTCCATTTATTACGCAAACACCATCTTAAAATAGGTTCATAAAAATGGACCACGAGCATCAGAAGGCTGATAACAAAACCCACAATACCTGCTACAAAGAGGAAATTTGCAAGAAATGAGTTATGGGCACCCAGTGGCAGCCACTCATGTGCGAGGTAATATACGGCTACCAGGACCGTGATTCCGATATTGATCAGGTTAGGAAATTTTTTGCGACGTTTCGGCCACCTGTGGCCGGTCAGGTTGTTGATCCCGATCAGGACCAAGGCCAGTATCGGCCATGTGCCCCATAAAATGGTAAATAAGAGGCCAAGCGCTATAAGTAAGCCATTCCATATCGTACCGGCACGGCGCTTATCAAACCGGATGGAGAAGATGATGTCGGCCATCATGGGAAGTACAATGATTCCGAGGACAAAGGAGGAGAGAAGGGCGAAAGTCTTGGTAAATGCGAGTGGCCTGAACAATTTTCCTTCCGCGGCCTGCATGGCGAAAACAGGGAGGAAACTTACCACAGTTGTGGCCAGTGCCGTAATGACAGCAGGAGAAACTTCGATGGTGGCATTGTATATAACATTTCTCAGGGCGGCTCCTTTGACTTCATGGTTTTCGGGCATCTCCAGGTGCCTGAAGATGTTCTCCACGAATATTATTCCCACATCCACCATGACCCCTATGGCTATGGCAATACCGGACAACGCTACAATGTTAGCCTCTACGCCTGTCAGGTGCATTACAATGAAGGTCATTAGAACTGCAACGGGAAGCAGGCTTGAGATAATGATGGAAGCTCGCAGGTTGACTAATAAGATGATAATAACTATGATGCTTATGAGGATTTCGTGGGTAAGGGCCGATTCAAGGGTACCTATGGTCTCCTGGATCAGTCCGGTACGATCGTAGAATGGCACAACGGTAACCTTGGATACGGATCCGTCCTCAAGTGTTTTACTTGGCAGGCCGGGTTCAAGTTCCTTGATTTTCGCTTTAACATTATTGATAACCTCCATGGGGTTGGAGCCATAACGAGCGACTACAACAGCCCCGGCTGCCTCGGCTCCGCTCTTGTCAAGTCCCCCGCGACGGGTGGCTGGTCCGAAACTTACTTTTGCCACATCCTTTACTCTTACGGGAACATTGCTTCTGGCAGAGACCACGGTGTTTCCCAGGTCATCCAGGTTTTTAATGTATCCCAATCCACGGATCACATATTCGACCCTGTTCATTTCAACCGTTTCAGCCCCAATGTCGAGGTTGCTGCTTTTCACAGCTCTCATAATATCCATGACGCTTACTCCATACGATTTCATTGCATCAGGATCAATATCGACCTGGTACTCTTTTACGTAACCGCCAATGGAAGCTACTTCAGAAACACCATCGGCTGAAGCCAGGGCATATTTAACATAATAGTCCTGGATTGTTCTTAGTTCCTGCGGGTCCCATCCACCATTTGGTTTTCCGGTTTTAGGATCGCGGCCTTCAAGAGTATACCAGTATATTTGCCCGAGAGCAGTGGCGTCGGGCCCCAGACTGGGTTGTACACCCTGGGGTAAGGTTCCCGATGGCAGCGAATTCAGCTTTTCAAGAATCCGCGAGCGACTCCAGTAAAATTCAATATTATCTTTAAAAATGATATAGATAAATGACATCCCGAACATGGAAGTACTGCGAATTGTTTTTACTCCCGGGATACCCAGCAGGGCAGAGGATAGTGGATAGGAGATCTGGTCTTCGATATCACGGGGAGACCTGCCCATCCATTCGGTTGCCACAATTTGCTGGTTGTCACCAATATCAGGTATGGCATCCACGGGCACAGGATTACGGGGCAGGAAGCTGATATTCCAGTTAAACGGCGCTGAAATGGTACCCCAACCGATAAACACCAACAACAACAGGATGGTTATCATCCTGTTCTCTAAAAAATACCTTATTAATTTCTTTAGCATAATGTTAAAAGTTAACGGCAGCTCCGATAATGACATAGAAAGTCTGGGAATGCTTAAGGTACATGATTTTTAGCATATTATGAATGAACTTTGATAATGAAGGATATCTTTATGCATATCCTCCAGCCAAGTCATTTCAGGAATCAAGAGCTCAATTTATCCTGGTATTAGGTGTTTGCTCGCACCCGAATCTCCATAACGGGCATCCATCACCAAATAATTACAGTGCCAGTTTTGGCGCCAGTATTTCTACAAAACCATGTAATTCAATGT
>SPBY01000646.1 GCA_004525825.1 Bacteroidia bacterium | reverse complement strand
TTGGCGGTAAGCAAAGGTGATTGCCGATCGTTTGGCAATGGGAATACTGGCCATGCCATTTGCCGTCATGTTATTTATATTCAGATTGATGGAGGGTTTCTGGGTACTTCCGTTGATCCCTGAAATATCCACGATGCCACCCACCCTGTTGTCGTATTCAGAAGAAAATCCCCCTTTAAGCACTTTTATGTCCTTGGCCAGGTAGGGGTTCACGAAAGAGATGTTGTCGTTGAAGTTTTTCAGGCCGAATATGGTAAAACCATCAAACATGACCTTGCTGTGTCCCGAGTAAGAGCCCCAGATGATCAGTTCGGAGGAGCGCTCCCCCGCAGCCAGGATTCCCGGCTGCAACCTGAGGAAATTGAAGACCGCATTGTCCCCGTTTCCCGGCAGCCGGTAGGCAATCTTGTGGTTCAGCCTGATCGTTCCGGCTTCTTCGCCCTGCTGTCCCGAACGTTCCACCACACTGCCTGTGATCACCACTTCTCTCAGGCCAATCAGGGAGGGCGTGAGTGCAAGAGTATAATTGCTCCCGGCCGATAGTGTAGTATCCTTGATGTAGTAACCCAGGTAGGAGATGCTGAGGCGGAATACAGAATCGGCGGATACGCAGGAGAAATTCCCATTAAAATCCGTGATGACACCCGATTCATTGACAAGGATATGTGAATAGGGCAGAACTTCCAGTGTTTTTGAGTCCACCACTCGTCCCGATAAGAGGTAATTTTTAAGCTGGACTTCTGGCTCAACAGGGTAGATAGTAAAAACTTCACCGATCTTCTGGTATTCCAGGGGGAGGTCATTGATCAGGTAGGCAATGGCTTCCTCTGGTTTTTGAAAGGATTGTTTGAGGGTAACAGGATAGCCTGAGAGCAATTGATCGTCGAAGGAGAGCTGGATTCCATATTCTCTGGCCATCTCCATCAAGACCTCGTTCAGGGGATCGTTGACGGCGTTGATTTCAATGGTCTGACCCCATAATGAAACCTGGGCCCACAAGATAAAAGCCAATAAGAATCCTGCCTTTCTATTCCTCAGAAGGGTACACCAAATATACGTTCCCGGTTTGACGTTCATAGCTAAGATCAAATGGCAGGCAGAGCAAAGATAGAATATTCTCTACCGACTGGTCCAGGGAAAAATTCCCGGAATATACCTGCTTCATCTTTGCAGGTGCCTCAATAACAATGCCATACTGACGTTCAATCTCTTCAAAAACAAGGCTTAGGGGAGCAGCGGTAAACATTATCAGGTTGTTGGTCCAGCCCGGAGCCTGTCCTTGATCGTCAACGGGACTTACCATAAGATCCCCGTATTCATTCAGCTCAGCTAGCTCATTGGGTGAAAGTATTACAGATTGCTCATTTCGTGCAGCGCTTACTCTAACGCTTCCGGTGTGACAGCTAACAAGGTAATTCTCTCCTCGGGCAAATATATTGAAAGTGGTTCCCAGCACTTCGGTGGTCCCCAAATCTGAAACTACCCGGAACTTACGTCCCTCTTTCACTCCAAAGAAGGCTTCTCCATCCAGGTCCACTTTTCTTGACAGGAACCACCAGTAGGGGTGATACTCGACCGTGGAGGCTGCATTGATCTCCACCACGGAACCATCGGGAAGATTCAGTGAGGTGTGTACCCCGGCAGGACAATACGTTTTTACCGAATAGAACCTCATGAAGCTGCTTACAGCAAGAAGAAGAACCAGAGATGCAGCCAGGGCAAGCCACTGTTTACCGGGAAACATACGTCTGACCGGCACCGGGGAAAGGTCCTCCTTCACCAGGCGATGTTCAAAATCACTCCAGACCTCAGCTTTGCTTTTTTCCCACGGCACATCTGCACCGGAAAAGAGGCGATCGCTCAGATCTGACTGATCTTTGATGTTTTTAATATCCCTGTGCTTCTTGTTCATCAGGTAATAATTTCTTTTCTCAACCGGGCCAGTGCACCGGTCATTCTTTTTTCAACAGCTTTGACACTCAATGATAGTCTTGCAGCAATCTCGGGGTAGGTGAGTTCTTCCATCCTGCTCATCAGAAAAACGATCCTCTGGTTCTCTGGGAGTTTCACCAGCGCTTTTTCATATTTCTCCTGCAGCTCCCGGAATTCCAACTCTTCCTCCGGGGTTTGGCTGCCAGGTTCGAAGCGGATTCGGTCCGGAGCCTCCTTCCTGAGTTTTTCTCTGCGGGTGTGGCTCACAAACAGGTCACCGGCGATTTTATAGAGTAGTCCAGTGTCACTGTCCGGCATCAAAACCATCTCCTTTTCCCAGATCCTCATAAAGGTGTCCTGTGCCAGGTCCGTGGAAAGAGCTTCATCGCCCGAACGATAGTAGAGATATCTTCTGATATCGTCGAAGTACCTATCGAAAAGGCTTTTGAACT
>SPBY01000426.1 GCA_004525825.1 Bacteroidia bacterium | reverse complement strand
TTATTGGTTATGTTTACTGGGTTAATGGATATAAAGATGAAGCTGAGTACTATTTCAATGAGCAAATAAATTATTCTAGTAGGATTATTGAGTTAGATCGGGAATTTGTAAATAAATTTTGGGAGTATTATTATGTTGCAAGTGTTTATGCATTCAAGGGACAGAAAAATAAGGCATATGAGAATTTAAATATTTTTAATCAAAGACAGAAAATGTGTCTTTATGAGGTAATCGTGATTAATAATGACCCCTTATTCAACAGCATAAGGGATGAACCGAAATTTCAGCAGATTGTCAGGGATGTTGAAGCCAAATACCAGGCAGAGCATGAAAGGGTCAGGCAATGGCTGGAGGAGAATGATATGTTATAATATTATCTTTGAATCTGAATCCCTGTATGTATGGAAGTTTCGATTATTGATACAAAAGCAGCCCTGGGAGCAGAGGCGGCCCGGAAAGGTGCAATGCTTATTTCTCTGGCCCTGCAGGAGAAGGGGAGTGCCAACATCATCCTGGCCACCGGGGCCTCCCAGTTTGAAATGCTCTCCGAGCTGGTGAAGGCCGGGGTGGACTGGTCGAAGGTCACAGTATTTCACCTGGATGAATACATTGGGATTCCGGACACCCATCCGGCCTCTTTCCGGAAGTACCTGAAAGAGCGTTTTGTGGAGCTGGTCAAGCCGGCAGCATTTCATGCAATAAATGGCGAAAACGATCCGGAAACGGAATGTCGAAGGCTGGGCGCCATCATCTCAGAACATCAGATTGATGTAGCCTTTGTGGGGATCGGGGAGAATGCCCACCTGGCCTTCAACGATCCGCCGGCCAATTTTCAGACCACGCAACCCTATATTGTAGTGGATCTCGACCTGGTTTGTCGCCAGCAGCAGCTGGGCGAGGGCTGGTTCCCATCGCTGGAGGCGGTGCCTGAAAGGGCCATCAGCATGTCGGTAAAACAGATCATGAAATCAAAGGCCATCATCTGTACCGTCCCTGATGCCAGGAAATCCGTGGCAGTTCAAAAGGCCGTGGAAGGAGAAGTGGTACCGGAGGTTCCGGCCAGCATATTGCAAACCCATCCCCATGCCTGGCTATACCTGGACCAGGGATCTGCATCACTGATGAAACAAGAGTGAAACCAGGAAATCACACAGGATGGATTTGCATACTGAGCGCTTGATACTGGCCGAATTTACCTGGGCCGACCTGGAAGAAATTCACCGTTTGCATTGTGTCCCCGAAGTAGATGAGTACAATACCCTTGGGATTCCTGCAAACCTGGAAGAGACCAGGGAGATTATGCGTCCTTTCATTGAGGCAGGGAATCAGCAACCTCAGGCAAAATATGCCTGGGGGATCGAAGAGAAAGCAAGTGGTGCATTTATTGGCATGGCAGGCATGAGCCTCTCCAACGATCGATTCAGACTGGGCGAGATCTTCTATAAGTTATTCCCCGATTACTGGGGCAGGGGATATGCCACGGAAGTTGCCAGGAAATTGATCACCGTGGGATTCGAAGATTTAAATCTTCATAAGATAGAAGCCGGTACTGATATAGAGAACGAACGGTCGGTAAGGGTACTGGAGAAAGTGGGGATGAACCTGGAAGGTCTGCGAAGGAAAATCCTCCCCATCCGGGGCGAATGGAAGGATGGTTATCTTTATGCTATTGTGGAAGATGATCCCAGGCCCTGATCCTGAGGCATAGAGTAAGCGGTAAGGTCACAATCAGGGAATCCTCCTTAAGGGCTGAGCGTTCCGGTGGGCTTTGTTCTGAGCATTCTGCTGCCACTTGCTCTTCTTAAATCTTTGCTTTCTCTGATAGTTATTGAATGACATGTAGAAAGCTGCCCATAGCACCAGCAAAATGATGGGCAATATAGTGTAGTTACTCAGGTAAAAGCCCGAGAAAGTGGCTATGCAGTTGTGTGAAGGGTCGTCCCGGTCGTAGAAAACCGTGATGTTATGGCCGGGGGTATATTCAAAGTTGAGGGGGCCATAGGCAAGGTAGTTGTGTCCGTCGACCTTAAATTCGATCTCGCTGGCAAATCCGGATTCTGTCTCTTTGCCCATGACCACTTTTGTACGAGTCGCCAGTTGAGTGACCGTTCCCTGGGTTTTCGATCCGGTGCTAAGCAGCTTCCAGTGCCTTGATACCGGGAGGATCAGGATCAGGAAACAGATAGCCCGGAAGCCCCATCTGCTGATGCTATAGACTTTCATGGCCTCAGTCCTTTTTTGCTCCGGATCCACTGAGCGAAGAATTTGTCCTGGAGACTCCACTGGCCCGATTCGTTCTGTATAAATTCTTTACGAGCCAGGCTTTCTACCGCCTGTGAAACTGTACTGGCGGCTCCAATTTCATACCTTGCCAGGAATGAACCCGCTGTGGGGCTTTCCACAGCTCCTTCCAGGGCAATAGCTCTTAGAATCCGGTACTGGATAATGGTCAGGAGGTTGAGGTACGATGCATAGACAGGCTGGTTTTCGTTCAAAATCCTTTGCATGCTTTGCTTTACCTCTTCGGAGCTTACATTTTTGAACAGGCTGAACAGGCGGTTGAATAAAAACTGAACATAGAAGGTATGCATTCCTGTATATTCGGCAATGCTGTTCAGCGCGTCATCCTGGATGACCTTTCCTCGCTTAGAAAAGTGTGAGCGGATGAAATTAAAATATTCCCTGCGATCTATCACGTCAAGAAACATCATTTCTGTGGAGCTGAAAAATGGGCGGGAAGGCTGCGAAAACATCTCAGACAACATGTGTTTTTTGCTACCGGAGAAAACAAAACCGATGTTGCCTGTTTGCTGTACATGGTTTCTGAGAATGGCTTCCACATTTTTCTCGGGGTAAGAGGATATTTGCTGAAACTCGTCAATGGCTACCACAAAAGACCTCTTGTTCTCTGCTACCAGGCTAAAGAGCAGATCCAGTGATAAGCTCACTTCCTGCTCGTTCCTGATATCGAGTGAAATCCTGGGCTCGCCCGAAAGAGGGTCAAAACTGAAGCCCGGACGCAGTGCCGCCAGCTTTTTGAGCAAGCATTTAATGGCACTATCTGTCCTTGATATAGAACGGATCACAGCATTGCTGAATACCTCCGCAAATTCGTGGAGTGAAGTGGTGCCCATGATATCAAAATATATAGGTATCAGTGATTTATTCTTAGATATCTGATCAAATACATGCATAATCAGACCTGTTTTACCGATTCTTCTCCGAGATATCAAGGTAATATTACGCTGATTTTCGATGGCGTTAATAAGTCTATTAGTCTCTATATGCCTGTTACAGAAGTATTCAGGCGAATTATATCCGGTGAGAATAAATGGATTTTGTTTCATAATAGTTGTTACATAAAATATGTAACGTAATATATGGAATATTGTGTAATATTTCAATTTATTCTCAGGGAATAGAACAAATATTTAACTTGGGTATGAATTGTAAGCTAATCGAAGAAACATGAAAAAAACTGGAATGAATGCAGCACTCTCCCTGCTGCTAGGTATGAGCACTATGAATCTTTTCGGGATCGATCCCAACGACACCAGGCTTCTCGAACAGCCGGCCATCAGCCAGGATCACATCGCCTTTATCTATGCCAACGATCTCTGGGTGGCGAACTCGGATGGAACGCAGCCAAGACGGCTGACAGTGGACGAAGGAATTGAGGCAAGACCCGCATTTTCGCCCGATGGAAAAACCCTTGCTTTCAGCGCCGAGTA
>SPBY01000372.1 GCA_004525825.1 Bacteroidia bacterium | reverse complement strand
TGATTTTCAATCCGGGAACCGTCAATCCGGAATTTATGGGCCGTCTGAAAAGGGAAGGCATCGAACCTGTAAGTGAATGTATGCTGGTGATGCTCAATGATGGTGATTACTAAGCGTCATGGAAGGCATCTACAATCCCCATCCTCTTCCCTTTTACCTTTGGTTCGGCCTTCGGCCTCACCGAGCTCGGCTTCGCCTCGGTTCTACTTTACAGACTATCTAAGAGCTTGTCATCCACCAGGTTGGGTATAGTGACCTTCAGCAGAGGGCTTCGTTCCATTTCCCTTTTAATGGCCCTGATGGCCCCCTCATTTCTGGCCCAGCTTCTTCTGGCTAATCCATTGTTCACATCCCAGTGGAGCATCAAAGCCAACCTGCGGTCTGCCTCTGCGGATCCATCCAGCACCATTCCAAACCCTCCGTTGATCGCCTCGCCCCAACCCACACCACCACCATTGTGCAGTGAGACCCAGGTGGCACCCCTGAATGAGTCCCCGATCACATTGTGAACGGCCATATCGGCTGTAAAGGCCGACCCATCATAAATGTTGGAGGTCTCCCGGTATGGAGAATCGGTCCCCGATACATCGTGATGGTCCCGGCCCAGCACCACAGGTGCCGAGATCTTCCCTTCACGAATGGCCTTGTTAAATGCTTTGGCTATGGCCATGCGACCCTCGCAGTCGGCATAGAGGATCCTGGCCTGGGAACCCACCACCATACGGTGGCCCTCTGCCTCCCTGATCCAGTGAAGGTTGTCCTCCATCTGGCCCCTGATCTCAGAGGGAGCCTCCCTCAGCAAGAGCTCCAGCACTTCGGCGGCTATCTGGTCGGTAAGCGACAGATCGGCCGGGTCCGAGGAAGTGCAGACCCACCTGAAAGGGCCAAATCCATAATCGAAGAATAGCGGTCCCATAATCGCCTGCACATAGGACTGGTAACGGTAGTTCCCGTCCTCCGAAAAAACTGCAGCTCCTGCCCTGCCCGACTCCAGCAGGAAGGCATTCCCGTAATCCCAGAAATACATCCCCCGTTCCACCAGGCCATTCACAGCTAGAACGTGTCGCCGCAGCGAGGCATAAACAGCCTCTTTAAAACGCTCCGGCTCCCCGGCCATCATCCTGTTGGCATCCTCAAAGCTTATTCCGGCCGGATAGTACCCGCCGGAGAAAGGATTGTGCAGGGAGGTCTGATCGGATCCCAGGTCCACCGGAATCTCATTTTCCAGGAAGAACTCCCAGAGATCCACCACATTTCCATCATAGGCCAGCGAAACAGCCTCCTTCTCACGACGTGCTTTTTCCAGCCTTTCAGCCAGAAGTCCCAGGTCGCTAAACACCTCATCCACCCATCCCTGGGAATGACGGACAGCCGTGGCCTTCGGATTCACTTCTGCCACCACACAGATTCCCCCGGCTATCACCGTAGCTTTGGGCTGGGCTCCCGACATGCCCCCCAGACCCGAGGTCACAAATACCTTTCCCCTGAGGCTACCATCCCCGCCCTTCAGTTTCAGGCGTGCCGCATTCATCACAGTGATGGTGGTTCCGTGCACGATACCCTGGGGACCAATATACATAAAGGAGCCTGCGGTCATCTGGCCATACTGGCTTACACCCAGGGCATTCATCCTTTCGTAGTCGTCCTGTCCCGAATAGTTAGGAATCACCATGCCATTGGTCACCACCACCCGGGGAGCTTCCCTGTGGGAGGGAAAAAGACCCATGGGGTGACCCGAATATAGCACCAGGGTCTGCTCGTCGGTCATTTCCGCCAGGTACTTCATGGTCAGGCGATACTGGGCCCAGTTCTGAAAGACGGCTCCGTTCCCGCCATAGGTAATCAATTCATCGGGGTGCTGCGCCACTGCGTGGTCCAGGTTGTTGGAAAGCATCATCATGATGGCAGCTGCCTGCACAGAACGATGAGGAAAGGCCTCCAGGCTGCGGGCCGAAATGGAATATTCCGGCTTGTAGCGATACATGTAGATTCTTCCGAATTGCTCCAGTTCCGCCACAAATTCTCTGATCACTGCAGTATGGTGTTCCACGGGGATGTACCTGAGGGCATTGCGGAGGGCCAGCTTCTTCTCTTCGGTGGAAAGAATATCCCTGCGTTTCGGCGCATGGTTCACTTCCGGATCGTAGGTTTTTTTTGCGGGCAGCTCCATGGGGATCCCTTCCAGGATAGCTGCTTTAAACTCTTCTGCATTCATGTTTATAATGGCTTTACAGTGACCCAAAAATACAAATTTCCACAGGTCCTGCTAAAAGCCCGGGGATGGTTGTATAACACATCTCTGCCAGCTCTTAATCCATTGGAATATAGCAGGTAGAGCGTGTACCAAACCACCGCTTCCTGTTCCTGGCCACCAGGTCATAGACTGCATCCCTTATGAGACGCGGAACCAACCATAAAACCCCAAAGAGGGGCCATGGAAATCGCAGCTCCCTGGCTATAAGTAAAATAGCTGTGGACTTCAGATACAATGTTCCGTCTGCTTGCAGAACCACCGTATCGGCACCTGAAGGGGAGCCTTCCCCCCCATCTCCCAGGGCTTGAAAACTGAAACGCTTTTTCCTGTCGTTGCGAATCACCCACCCCACAGTGGCACTGCACAGTTTGCAGTAACCGTCATATCTTATAATACGGGATTCCTTCATAATCTATAATTCCAGAACTTGCTACCTGATCATCCCTGCCAGATCATATGAGATCTTCCAGGAATCCTGGGCCTCCTGAAAAAACAGAAAAGTGCGAAGTATACTGTACCAAAACAAGGAAAACAAAAATAGTATTTTAATCCCTTTATCGAAATTTCACCGATATTTGGTTCCCGATGTGAAAAATCGAACCACAAAAGTTAACTTTAGTTGTTTAATAGAAAGTTGAACTCAAACACATGCCATAAAAAAGATTGAAATGAAAAAGAAGAACAGAACCTGGATCATTGTCATTGTAGTTATTGCATTAGTTGTAATTTCAGCGGTTCGCTGGGGAATCAAGACCTATAATGGTTTTGTCAGCCTTGAGGAAGGCATTGAGGGCCAATGGGCCAATGTGGAGAGCTCTTACCAGCGCAGGGCCGATCTGATCCCAAACCTGGTCAGCACGGTAAAAGGATATGCCGATTTTGAGCAGGAAACCCTCATCGGGGTGGTTGAGGCACGGGCCAAGGCCACCAGTGTCACCGTCGATCCCACCAACATTACCCCCGAATCCCTGGCTGCCTTCCAGCAGGCCCAGGATGGGCTAGGCTCAGCGCTCTCCAGGCTGCTGGTCACCATCGAACGTTATCCGGACCTGAAAGCCAACCAGAGCTTCCTGGATCTACAGGTACAGCTGGAGGGCACCGAAAACCGGATAGCTGTGGAACGTCGCAAATTCAACGAGGTCACCCGGGGCTTCAATACTGCCATCCGGAAGTTCCCCGCCAGCATCATAGCCAACATGAGGGATTTCGAGAGGAAAGGCTACTTTGAAGCGGTAGAAGGAAGTGAGACTGCCCCTGTGGTGGAGTTCTAGAGTACATGAAAGGAGGAAAAATGAATGCAGTAAATTTCTTTACGAAGCTGGAAAAGGAAGAGATCAAAGCGGCTGTAAAGGAGGCAGAGCTCCGCACTTCCGGTGAGATCAGGGTACACATCGATAACCATTGCAAAGAAGAGGTGATGGACCGGGCTGCCTGGTGGTTTGCCAAGCTGGATATGCATAAGACAGAACAACGCAACGGGGTGCTCTTTTACCTGGCCGTAAAGGACCATAAGTTTGCCATCCTGGGCGATGCAGGGATCAACGCGGTCACTCCTGACGATTTCTGGGATCATATCAAAGAGAAGATGCTGGGCAGTTTCAGCGAAGGGGCATTTGCCACGGGACTCCGGGAAGGCATCCTGATGGCGGGCCAGGCACTTAAAGAGCATTTCCCCTACCAGGACGGAGATGTAAATGAGTTGTCCGACGACATATCTTTTGGAGGAGACAAAGAATGAAAAAAACATATATCATAAGCATTTGCCTGTTGATCATGCTCCCTCTGTGGAGCATGGCTCAGGACAAGCTCCCGGTTCCGGCCACCCCCGGATCCTGGGTCAACGACTATGCCGGGGTGTTCAGCAGTGGCGAAGTAAGTGCCCTGGACCAGAAACTCAATGAATTTGAGTACCGGAGCTCCACCCAGATCTTTGTGATCACCCTGGATGATAACGGGGGATA
>SPBY01000567.1 GCA_004525825.1 Bacteroidia bacterium | reverse complement strand
GCCTTCAACTGTTACTGGCAGATGCCCTTTGGTAAGAAGTGCAAAATTACCATAGAAAACATTGACGTGAAACCCACTCGTCTTTATTACCAGGTGGATTACACGCTGACCAATATTCCGGACGATGCTGCTTATTTTCATGCCCAGTTCAGGCGTCCGGCACCCGATAGTAAGAAGGAGGCCTATACCATTGTGGATAACATTCAGGGAAAAGGACAATTTGTCGGAACTTTCCTGGCCTGGCAAGTGAATAATGGCGGATGGTGGGGAGAAGGAGAAATCAAATTCTTCATGGACGGGGACAAGGAATTTCCCACCATTTGCGGTACAGGAGCCGAGGACTATTTCTGCGGATCCTACAATTTTGATGTTGGAGGACAGTACAAGGAGTTTTCCACCGCCTATTCCGGTCTGCACCAGGTAATCCGGCCCGATGGGACCTACAATGCCAATACGCGCTTTGGGCTGTACCGCTGGCACATCACCGATCCCATACGCTTTGACAAGGACCTTCGGGTGACCATCCAGGACCTTGGCTGGCGAAGCGAGGGCCGTTACCTGAAACAGGGAAGCGATATTGCTTCGGTGGCTTACTGGTACCAAAGCGAACCCCACCAGGCCTTTCCGGCCCTGCCATCCAAGGACGATCTGGAGGTGAGATAAAAAGAGTTAAACCTAAGCTACAATTGATCATTATGAAACGCTTCATTCCGTTCCTGCTTTTAGTTGCCCTGTTGTTTTCCTGCGATAGCACCCCTGCTCCCGATCCGGCAGGACCACTGCCTGAAGCCAGACAACTACTCTGGCATGAGCTGGAATTCTATGCCTTTGTACATTTTAACATGAACACCTTTACCGACATTGAGTGGGGCACCGGTGGGGAATCGCCGGAACTGTTTAATCCGACGGAACTGGACTGCCGGCAATGGGCCAGGGTGTGCAAAGAGGCCGGGATGAAAGGCATTATTCTGACCGCCAAGCACCACGATGGTTTCTGCTTATGGCCTTCCGAGTACACGGAGCATTCGGTGAAGAACTCTCCCTGGAAGGATGGGAAAGGGGACGTGGTGCGTGAACTGGCCGATGCCTGCGAGGAGTCTGGACTGAAACTGGGCTTATACCTTTCGCCCTGGGACCGGAACCATGCTGAATATGGGACAGATGCCTACATCACCTATTTCCGGAACCAGCTCACCGAGCTAATGAGCAACTATGGCGAGGTTTTCGAAGTGTGGTTCGATGGAGCCAACGGGGGAACGGGTTACTACGGGGGCGCCAACGAGGAGCGTTGGGTCGATCGCAAGACCTATTATGACTGGCCAAATACCCGGCAAATTGTCAGGGATCTGCAGCCAAACGCTGTAATGTTCAGCGATGCAGGTCCGGGGGTCCGCTGGGTAGGCAATGAAGAAGGATGGGCCGGCGAGACCAACTGGAGCATACTGCGCCGGGATGAGTTTTATCCGGGATCGCCCAATTACAAGGAACTGACCACCGGACAAGAGGACGGAACCCACTGGGTACCTGCCGAGGTGGATGTCTCCATCCGGCCGGGATGGTATTACCACCATTCGGAGGATCATAAGGTGAAGTCGGTCAAACAACTGGTGGATATCTACTACCATTCCATCGGAAGGAATGCTTCCTTTCTGTTGAACTTTCCGGTGGATCAGCGGGGACTGATACACGAACAGGATGTGGAACAACTGATGAAGATGGTGGAGGTGATCCGCAGCGACATGGAAACGGACCTGGCCAGGGAAGCAGCTGTGGAGGCAAGCCAGGTACGGGGAGATTCCCGGAAATTTGATGCCCGTAAGGCGGTGGACGGGGACCCCGAGACCTACTGGGCCACTGACGATGGAATTGTAGCTGCTTCTCTGACCATCGATTTTGGTAAGGAGACCACCTTTAACCGTTTCCTGGTCCAGGAATACATTCCTCTGGGTCAGCGGGTCAGGGAGTTCTCGCTGGAGGCTTCGGTAGATGGGGCCTGGAAAGAGATTGATGCACAAACCACCATAGGGTATAAGCGAATCCTGAGGTTTGAAAACGTAAGCAGTCAAAAACTTCGCCTGAACATCCTGGATGCCAAGGGCAGTCTCACTATTTCGAATCTGGAGGTCTATCATGCCCCCAAACTTATGGAGCCTCCGGCCATTAAAAGAGATAAGCAGGGTAATGTGAGCCTGAAGTCCTTTGATGGGGGACTGGAGATATATTATTCCACAGACGGTACGGAACCTGATATTAACTCTGCCAGGTATACAGAAAGTTTTGCCATGAAAGGCAAAGGGGAGGTAAAGGCCCTGGTGCATGATCCGGCCACCGGGAATTCAAGCGCAGTTTCCCAGGGCAATTTTGATATTTGTAAGGAGCTCTGGAAGGTACTTGTACCTAATCCCAGCGAGGATCAACGGGCTCAGGCTGCCATCGATGCCAACCCGAGAACTATCTGGAGCAGCAAACCGGAACAGGGATTGCCCTTAGAAGTGGCAGTGGACCTGGGAGAGACCCTGGTATTGTCAGGTTTTACCTACCTGCCTACTCAGCAACGTTACATTGACGGGACTATTTCTCACTACAGCTTTTTTGTAAGCGAAGATGGAAAGCGGTGGGGAGATGCAGTGGCTTCCGGTGAGTTCAGCAACATCAGGAACAGCCCCGTGCTTCAGACCCAAAGCTTTGAAGCCAAACAAGGCCGATACATCAAATTTGTGGCCGAACGGGAGATCAATGACCAGGGCTTTGTGAGCATTGCGGAACTGGGTGTAGTCACTTCTGACCAGAACGGGCAATGAGAAGCTTCTACATATCTGGGATGATATTGATGACTCTGCTGC
>SPBY01000273.1 GCA_004525825.1 Bacteroidia bacterium | reverse complement strand
ATGATTCTTTCGTAGTAGATCCAGTAGAACAGGCAGAATACCAGGATGAACCAAAGGTTACCGGTAAGCATGGCCGGTCCCAGCCACATGAAGAAGTTGCCCAGGTAGAGGGGGTGCCTGACCACCGAATAGATGCCCGTGATATTTAAGGTTTCAGCTACCTGCCTGTCCACATTCCTGCCCGAGGTATTCCTGGGGGTATGTCCCACGGTGTATGCCCTGATTCCCAAACCGATCAGGCCGATAAGCAAGCAAAACAGCTCATAATAAAACTCATAAGGTTGCCGCTCCAGGAGGGAATCTCCGGAAACCAGTTTCATTCTGGCATAGAGTGCTGCCCCGATCAGCAAAATAAAAATCGGAATCACCCCCCGATACCGGAATAGCCATACCCCCTGTTTTTCAAACGATTCCTGTAATGCCATGCTAGAAATATTTTGTGCTTTTTGCTGCGCAAAGATAGAGTTTTAGCTCTAAAAAGAAACCCCGACCGAAACGATCGAGGTTCTTACAAGGTGGTGACTCTGCTGAAGTTCGATTTACCTAATCTTGAAATTATCCTTCACCAGACTACCAGAGTATTTCTTTTGACTGCCTTAAGCTAAGCAAGAAAAGGATCGACGTAATTGTCAATACAATTGCCGGAATTAGAGTACTTAGCATATT
This sequence comes from Bacteroidia bacterium, assembly GCA_004525825.1. GTDB lineage: Bacteria > Bacteroidota > Bacteroidia > Bacteroidales. The sequence goes on along the minus strand of SPBY01000273.1, from coordinate 4,592 downwards.
GAAGGAGCTATCCATTATAAATATCACTTCATAAAACAGCGTTAAACTAACCAGGATTGAACCGATACAGAGGGATGTAACAAAGATGCCTTGCTTAACAGGATTTCTAAGAATCATTATACTGCCAAATCCAAGGGCTAATAACACTCCCCCAAACCAACGAATCCAACCCGCCAGGATTGGCTCACCACCAGTAATTTTGATTTGAAATTCAGGAAAGAATAAATAGTTAACTCCGTAGACCAATGTTATAATACTATATAACACTAAAGTGATTTTCAATAGTTGATTCTTCTTTTCCGCCATGATGATACTTTTTTAGGGTTATTAGAACCAAGTAAATTACATTAGTTTTCAATATAAAGCAATATTAACTACTTTATAATCTGAAAGATTTATAATCTCGCGGAAGTCAATCAACTTAACCAATTAAAAACCCTCCACTGAAGTTAATCGGTGAAGGGTTAGTGGTGATCCAGCTGAGGTTCGAACTCAGGACCCCATCCTTAAAAGGGATGTGCTCTACCAACTGAGCTACTGAATCATCCTGTTATCGCTTTAAAAGCGGTTGCAAAGATAGTAACAATATATTTTTCTGCAAAAAAGAATTTCATCACTTTTTATGGCTTTTCCTGTAATGAATTTGTGGGGGCTTTGTCTTCGTTTTAGAAAACAACTATTAATGCTTTATAAACCAAAACACGAAATCATGAAAAGAGTAGCATTATTCCTATTAGCCCTGGCCATTCCGGCCCTGATGATGGCTCAAAACGATGCCATTGACAAGCTGATAAACAAGTACAAGGGACAGGAGGGGGTGACCGTGGTGAATGTCGGTCCGGAATTGTTCCAAATCATTAAAGGAATGAATATCGAGAATCTGGATGAAAAGGACCTTCCCCTTGACAAGGTAAGCAGCGTGAGGATCCTGACCATCGAGGACAACGAGAAACTGGCAAATGTCAATTTCTACGACGAGCTGAAGAATGATTTCGACATAAGCAATCTTCAGGAGGTTTTGACCGTGGACGATGGCGGCGAGGTGGTTCGCATGTGGATGAAAAATGATGGTGGCAAAGTGAAGGAGTTTCTCCTGATTGTGGGAGGGGACGACAATGTGCTGATCCACATCACCGGCGATTTCAATATGAGCGACCTGGAAGGATTGGCCGAGTCCTTCGGAGATGATATCGACATCCATCTATAGATTTATTAACTTGGAAGTTCTTTAAGTTATTGAACCCGCATGAAGTCCTCAGAATTCAAACTGTTGGTTATGCCATACAGTTCCCGGCTGTACCGGATGGCTTTTCGCCTGATGAACAGCCGGGAGGAGGCTGAGGACATTGTCCAGGAGGTATATGTGAAACTGTGGGGAATGCGGAACGATCTGGACAAGTACAACAGCATCGAGGCACTTTGTGTAAGGATCACCCGTAATTTATGCCTGGATCAGCTCCGGCGAAGAAAAGTGAACCACGATGCCATGAAGGCGGAGAAACTCAAGGAAGAAAGCTACCCTGAAACGCCTTCAGAGAACCTGGAAAGAAAAGAAGACGCGGAGCTACTTCTTACCCTAATATCAGCACTGCCTGAACCACAGCGGTCGCTGGTACACCTCAGACACCTGGAGGGCAAAGAGTATGAAGAGATCGCCGAGATGGTCAACATGAATGTAAATGCCATCAGAGTAAGTATATCACGAGCAAGAAAACAGATGCGTGCTTTGATAGAAAAACAATATTCATCATGGAGAGTATAAAGGACATACGAAAGTTACTCGACCGGTTCTACCTGGGGGAAACCACCCTGGAGGAGGAAAGGAGGATGAAGGAGTATTTCTCCTCCACCAAGGTTCCGGAAGAGTTCATCCCGGACAGGGACCTGTTCAGATCCATGGATCCCGGGAACGAAGCCATACATGTACCGATCAACCTGGATCAGAAGATTCTGGCCGGCATTGACCGGGAGGAACGAAAAATGACCCGGACCAGGAGAATCTCAGTGTTCTCATTGTCGGGACTTGCTGCAGGCCTGCTGGTGGTCATCGCACTCTACACCGGTTATTTCAGAAATGGAAACTCAGCCAGGCTTGCCATGCAGGACACCTATGAGAATCCGCAGGATGCTTATGAGGAAGCAAAACGAACCCTGGCCTATGTATCAGCCAAATTGAATACCGGCACCGACGAACTGAAGCATGTCCAGCAAGTGAGCAAGGCAGCCTCAGATCCGTTGAAATCGCTCTCCAAGATCAACAAGGGGAGCCGGGAGCTGAGCCTGCTGGGCCAGATTCAAAGGGTAAATGATATAAAACAGTAGAGTAGAAAGGTAAAAGTAAAAAATGATAACAATGAAAAACTTAGATACAATGAAACGGATAATATTGGGAGGGATGCTGATGATTTTCACTCTCTCCGCATTCGGACAGAAAAGTGCTGTGGACAAGGTATTTGATAAATACAGCGGGAAAGAAGGTTATACCACCGTTTATATTTCCAGCTTCATGTTCAACCTCATGAGCAGCCTGGATTCGGACGACCCCGATTACAATGAATTTAAAAAGGCCACCGCCGGAATCACTGCCATCAAGATACTGACCCAGGAAGATGGCAATTCAGAGGCTTTTGGTAAAGAATTGATCGCCATGCTACCCAGGAGTGAATACAAGGAGATGATGGTGGTCAAGGACCAGGATGAAGAGGTGCTCTTTCTTGCCCGGGAAGAAGGTGGTAAAATCACTGAATTCCTGCTGATTGTCAGCGGGGGCGGGGAAGATGCCCTGATTGCCATCCAGGGAGAAATTGATATGGAGAGTATTTCCAAAATAGCTTCTGGCCTGGATATGCCCGGCCTGGAGAACCTGGAAGACTTGAAGGATCTGCCTTAGCAACAGGGTCAGTAATAGAGTATTTTCTCGACCCTGTTGTTCTTTAACCAGTTTCTGAGGATCTGCCTGATGTCCCTGATGTCCAGGGCTGGCTGTATGCACTCCAGCATCTCTTCAATGCCCAGGTAGGCATCGTTCACGGAAAGATATCCATATCCCATGTACATGCCCTTTTCGATGCGCACCAGACTTCTTTCGTCCGGCCCACGTCCACTGTCAATGATCAGCAAATTTCCTCGATCCAGCTGCAGGCTGTCGAGCAGCGCTTCAGCACGCTTATTGTAGGTTGAAACAGCTTCCCCCTGAATACAGGCACCGTTGCATTGCCTGATGGAGTGATGAAAGCACGCTCCGTCGGTCTGGTAGAGTCCGCTGAGTTTCTGGCAGAGCCAGTTCTTTCCCACCATTTTGGTCAGGGCCTCACGGGCCTCTTTCTTGTTGTTGAAAAGGGTGATCGGATCGTAGGGTGTTTCTGAGATCTTTTTAAGAGCAAAGGTGATGTATCCGTATTCGTCCTTTCCGGGATAGAGTCCCCAATAAGAAGATGAACGTTTCTGGGCCCTGTTGTAACGTGGCCTCTGATCCTTGATTTCTTTAGATTCTTTTAAAAGGGCAATGAGTTCACTTCCTGTGAGTTCGTAGGAGATGGAATGTATGCGCTGCTTCAATTCCATGGCCCTTTTGGTGGTGGTGTTACCCAGGTGGGAGAGGACCCTGTGTTTGATGTCCTTGCTCTTGCCAATGTAGAGCAGCTGCTGTGATTCATCGAAAAAGTAATAGGTGCCGCACTCTTCGGGCAGATTTTGGATATCTTCCACAGTGAGGTGCTCGTTCAGGTTCTTGTACCTTCCGGAAGGCTCCCTGAGGAGCTCGTCTCCAAATCCTCCCTCCTGTGAACTCTGCAACATTTCAAACAGCTTTACCGTGGCCAGGGCATCCCCGGCAGCCCTGTGCCGATCATGGATATCAATTCCCAGGTCCTTGCATAGCTTTCCCAGGCTATACGAAAGGTGACCTGGAAAGATCTTCCTGCTCAGTTTGATGGTGCAGAGGGTGTTGCGGTTAAATTCAAATCCAAGATTTTTGAATTCGCTCTTGATGAAGGAGTAATCAAACTTTACATTGTGACCAACAATGGTGTGATTTTCAGTACGTTCTACAATCTCCTTGGCCACTTCGTAAAACCTGGGAGCATTGGCCACCATTTCGTTGGTGATATCGGTGAGCCCGGTGATGAAATAGGGGATGGTCTTTTCAGGATTGAGCAGGGTGCTCCATTCATCCACGACTTTTTCCCCGTCATGGAAGAAGATGGCAATCTCGGTTATTTTCTCTGTTTTCGGACTCCCCCCGGTGGTCTCAATATCAAGTATGGCATACATCGATCACTCTCCCCCTGCACCTAATGCTATTCTTTCTCTTCCGGTGTATCGTCCTTGGATTTTTTGACGGCTGGCTTTTTGGCAACAGGCTTCTTGGCTGTGGTGGTTTTAACAGCGGGCTTTTTGTCAACAGGCTTCTTGGCGGCAGGTTTTTCCTCTTCAGCAGCTGGTTTGGCTACCTTAACTTCGGGAGCCTCCTTCTCAGCTATCGGCTTGGCTACCTCGACTGCGGGAGCCTCCTTCTCAGCTATAGGCTTGGCTTCCTCGACTACCGCTGCTGCTTCAGCTACGGGCTTAACTTCTTCTGCCACAGGAGATGT
>SPBY01000590.1 GCA_004525825.1 Bacteroidia bacterium | reverse complement strand
CAGTGGCCCTGGTCGATGTAAGTTCCCCGGCCATACCCGATTCATTGATGTGGAACTATCTCTACAGGGATGCTGAATTGGAGAAGGATCCCCTTTGTATTATCGGGACCGGTGACATCATGCTGGGAACCAGCTATCCTTCAGAGAATTACCTCCCTCCTGGCGGAGATTGCTCTCCCTTGCTGAGGCCTGTGCACCATGTACTGCAATCGGGAGACCTGCTTTTTGGGAACCTGGAGGGGGTCTTTTGTGCCCAGGGTGGGACCCCAAAAAACTGCAAGGACCCTAAGACCTGCTATGTATTCAGGATGCCCGACCATTTTCTTTCCTGTGTTCTGGAAGCAGGTTACGACGTGCTTAGTGTGGCCAACAACCATGTGAATGATTTCGGAGCTGCAGGCAGGACATACACCGCGGCCATGCTCGATTCGTCCGGCGTGGCCTATGCGGGTTTCATCACCCATCCATGGACTGTGTTTGAGAAGGAGGGGATAAGCTACGGATTTGCTGCCTTTGCTCCCAACCAGGGAACCATGGATCTTCTGGACTATGAGGCAGCTGCCGGGATCACCAGGATGCTCGATTCGCTGGCCGATGTGGTGATCATTTCCTTTCATGGGGGTGGAGAGGGAAAGGATCACCAGCATGTGGTGCACGGCGACGAGGTCTACCTGGGGGCCAACCGGGGCAATGTATACCGCTTTGCCCACACTGTAGTGGATGCAGGCGCCGATGTGGTTTTCGGACACGGGCCGCATGTGACCAGGGCGGTAGAGTTGTATGAGGAAAGGCTGATCTGTTACAGCCTGGGAAATTTTGCCACTTACAGGCGCTTCAACCTGAGCGGTCCCAACGGAATAGCACCCATTGTGAAAGTGAGGATAGACCGGGAGGGTCGTTTCCTGTCAGGCGAAGTGGTTGCCATATACCAGCCGGGAGAAGGGGGCCCGAGGGTGGATCCTGACGGAAGGGCGGTGACCAGGCTGAAGGAACTGACCGAAGCAGATTTCCCGGACCAGGAATTGGTGGTGGACAACGATGGCATCCTGTGGATGCGGTAGCGGACAGCTGCCCAATCAAGAAGAGATACCTTAGATTGAAGCATGCTTGATTTCTATGCGGGAAATTGCTAAATTGGATTTGTTAAACTGAAAATCAGAGTCCTATGCCCTATAAGGAAACAAAAGTTGAAAAGTTGTATTACTCCATTGGTGAGGTGGCCGAAATGTTTGAGGTTAACACCTCCCTGATCCGGTTCTGGGAAAAGGAATTTGACATCATCAAACCCAAGAAGAATAAAAAGGGCAACCGGCTGTTTACCAAAAAGGACATAGATAACTTTCATATTATCTATCATCTTGTCAAGGAGAACGGGATGACCCTGAAAGGGGCCAAAAAGAAGATGACCGAGAACAAAGAGGATACGGAACACAACTTCGAAATCATCAGGTCCCTGGAAAACATCAAGGAGATGCTCATCGACCTGGTATCATGATTCAGCTCAAGGAAATTATCACTGCCATGGAGGAAGAGGCCCCGCTTTCTCTCCAGGAATCCTACGACAATTCAGGATTGCAGATAGGCGACCGCGAGATGGAGGTAAGCGGCATCCTGGTGACCCTCGATGTGACCGAAGAGGTTTTGTCGGAGGCCCAAAGACTTAGATTTAACCTGGTGGTTTCGCACCATCCGGTGATATTCGGGGGACTTAAATCCATTACCGGGAAGAATGCAGCTGAACGGATAGTCAGGATGGCCATCCGGAAAGAGATAGCTATTTACAGCGGACATACTAATTTCGATGCAGTTTTGGGAGGGGTAAATACCTACATGGCCAATCGGCTGGGACTGGTGGACCAGGAGATTCTGGAACCTTTAGCCAGACAGCTGAAGAAACTGGTGGTGTTTGTGCCGCATGCTTACCTCGAGCAGGTAAGACAGGCCCTATTTGATGCCGGGGCCGGACACATCGGAGCCTACGACTCTTGCAGCTTCAACCTGGAGGGGAAGGGGACTTTCAAGGCTTCGGAGGGAAGTCATCCCTTCGTGGGGGAGCCTGGAAAATTACACCAGGAACCCGAAACCCGGCTGGAAACCATTGTCCCGGCTCCTTTGCTTGGCAAGGTAGTCAGGGCCCTGACCAAGGCTCATCCATACGAAGAGGTGGCTTATGACATCTATCCCCTGGAAAATCAAGACCCAAGGAATGGGATGGGGATGGTGGGGTACTTGCAGGATCCCATGGGTGAGGAAGTCTTTCTGGGCTTTGTAAAGGATCGCTTTGGTGCAGGAGTGATCAGGCACTCGGCATTGCTCCGAAGGCCCGTCAAAAAGGTGGCCCTCTGCGGAGGGGCAGGCAGCTTTTTACTGAGGAGGGCTGTGGCTTCGGGAGCAGATGTATTTTTAACAGGGGATGTAAAATACCACCAGTTTTTTGACGCTGAGGGCAAGATTGTGATTATGGATATCGGTCATTTTGAAAGTGAGCAGTTTACACGGGAGCTTTTTTATGATCTACTTATGAAAAAATTCCCTAAATTTGCAATCCGTTTATCTGAAACAGAGACAAATCCAATTAAATATTTTTAGTTCATGGCGAAAGCAAAGAAAATCGAAGAGGTTGCAGAGATGACTGTTGCTGAAAAGTTGAAAGCATTGTATGACCTGCAACTGGT
>SPBY01000129.1 GCA_004525825.1 Bacteroidia bacterium | reverse complement strand
TGAAATGGATGCCGATTTTTCGCACAATCCCAATGATTTGCCACGGCTATTTGGAGCATGCGAAGAAGACTCGGCCGACATGGCCATAGGATCCAGGTATATATCGGGGGTGAATGTGGTGAACTGGCCCATGAGCAGAGTACTGATCTCTTACTTCGCCTCAGTATATGTAAGAATGATCACCCGAATGAAGGTAAGGGATGCCACAGCGGGCTTTGTATGTTACCGGAAGGAGGTACTGGAGGTCATCAAGCTCGATGCAATCTCTTTCAAAGGATATGCCTTCCAGATAGAGATGAAATTCAAGGCCTGGAAATACGGTTTCAATGTGGTGGAACTTCCCATTATTTTTACAGATCGCAAGGAGGGAACCTCTAAAATGTCAGGTAAGATCGTCAGTGAGGCCATCTTTGGGGTGATCAGGCTGAAGATGGCAAGCTGGTTCCGCAGCTACAAACGCGAGAGTTTGCAGAGTCACAAGCCGTAAAGTCTGTAAAGTTGAGAGACCATGACTGAAGTCTAAAGATCAATGAGATATTATGGATAACTATCTGATAAGGAATGCAAAAATTGTGAACAATGGTCTCATTACCCATGGCTTTGTCCTGGTACGTGGAGGGATCATTCGTGCTGTGGGAGCCGGTGAACCTGGTGCTGAACAGGAGCTGGCTGAGATTATTGACGCTGGGGGCTCTTACCTCCTGCCTGGAGCGATCGACGATCAGGTGCACTTCAGGGAGCCCGGTCTGACTCACAAGGCCGAAATAGCTACCGAATCTAAAGCCGCTGTGGCAGGCGGGATCACCTCCTACATGGAGATGCCCAACACCAAACCCCAGGCCACTTCCATCGAAGAGTTGGAGAAGAAGTATACCCGTGCTTCGGAAGTTTCCATGGCCAATTACTCCTTTTACCTGGGAGCCACCAACGACAACATGGAAGAAATCAGAAAACTGGATCCTAAGCGAAATTGCGGTCTGAAGGTATTTATGGGTTCCTCCACGGGAAATATGCTGGTGGACAAGCCGGAGGCTCTTGAACTTATCTTTGCGGAATCCCCCACCCTGATAGCCACCCATTGTGAGGATGAGACCACCATCCAAAAGAACAGCAAGAAGGCACGAAGCGAATACGGCGACGATGTTCCGGTGAGTCTGCATCCGCAAATACGAAGTGAAGAGGCCTGTTACCTCTCCAGTTCGCTGGCTGTCAAACTGGCCAAAAAACATGGCTCGCGCTTGCATGTGCTGCATATCTCCACTGCCAGGGAGCTGGACCTTTTTGAACAGGGCACTGATTTTGGGAAGAAGCGGATCACCGCTGAAGTCTGCATCCACCACCTCTGGTTCAGCGAGGAGGATTATGAACGAAAAGGCACCCTGATCAAGTGGAACCCTGCAGTAAAAACTGCTCATGACCGCGATTCACTGTTGGCTGCTGTGCTGAACGACAAAGTGGATGTGATCGCCACCGACCATGCACCCCACACCATTGAGGAGAAACAGAGCAAGTATTTCCAATCCCCTGCCGGGGGACCTATGGTGCAACATGCACTGACAGCCATGCTCGAACTGGTACATCGCAATAAACTGACCATTGAAAAGGTGGTTGAGAAGATGTGTCATGCTCCGGCCAGGCTATTCGGTGTTAAAGAGCGGGGCTTTATAGAGCCCGGACTGAAAGCCGATCTGGTGCTGGTGGATATGGACCAGGAGTGGACCGTGGCGCATAATAATGTACTTTATAAGTGCGGCTGGTCGGCTTTCGAAGGAGAAACCTTTCATTCCAAGGTGACCCACACCTGGGTAAATGGAAAATTGGCCTATCGCGAAGGACTCTTCAACGAAATGGTCCGGGGAGAACGGCTGGAGTTTGAAACAAGCTAAACTAACTTATAATCCTAAGCCCCATGAACAAAAGAATCCTTTCATTATCGAACTACCCCTTGATTACAGGAGTTTCACTGATTGTGGTGCTCCTTCTTATGCTGATCTCCTGCAGCTCCGGCAAGAAAAAGGAGGCTCTAGCCGAGCAGAAAAATCCAAAATGCAAGGTGGAGAAGTCCTTCTTCGGCATGACCCCCGAAGGTGATTCTGTCATGCTATTTACACTCAACAATGAGATGGAGATTGTGGTTAAGATCATGAACTACGGGGGAATCATTACAGAAATAGATGTACCCGACAAAAACGGAAAACTTGGAAACATCACGCTGGGATTTGATAACCTGGACCAATACCTGGCAGGCCACCCTAATTTTGGTGCCCTTATTGGCCGATATGGAAACCGGATTGCCAATGCCCGGTTTTCGCTGGATGGAGAAACTTATCAGCTGGCTGCAAACAATGGCAACAACTCCCTGCATGGAGGAGTAAAAGGATTTGATGATGTATTATGGGATCCTGAAGTAATCTCCAGTGATGAGAGGGCTGCCCTGAGACTCAGCTATTTCAGTCCCGATGGTGAGGAGGGCTTTCCAGGCAACCTGAAGGTAGTGGTCACCTATGAGTTGCTTATGAATCAGCTTTTTATAACATATGAAGCTGAAACAGACAAAGCCACACCGATTAACCTCACCAACCATGCCTATTTTAACCTGGCTGGAGAAGGGACCATGTTGGACCATATTCTTTATATCAATGCTTCCAGGTACACTCCGGTGAATGATGAATTGATTCCCATCGGGGAAATTGCCAACGTGGAAGGAGGCCCCTTCGACTTCAGAAAACCCAAGGTGATAGGTGAAAGATTTGACGAGCTGGTGGGCCATCCGGTGGGTTATGATCACAATTTTGTATTGGACAAATCCGAAGGGGAGCTTACCCTTGCGGCCAAGGCCCTGGATCCCAAGAGTGGCCGGTTCCTGGAGGTAAGCACCACCGAACCCGGAGTGCAGTTTTATACAGGAAATTTTCTAAATGGCTCGCTGGCATCGGGAAACTTCACCTATGTAAAGCATGCAGGTTTTTGCCTGGAGACCCAGCATTTCCCCGATTCACCCAACCAAAGTGATTTTCCCAGCACCATCCTGAGGCCGGGTGAGAAGTATGTCACCCAAACCATATTCAAATTCGGAGTGGAGGAGTAGGGATCAGGTTTTACGGGTGGCTATCTTTTAACCAGTCGAACAATCTGTCTATTTTCGTTTCCGATCCTAACTTCCACGAAATATATTCCGGCAACGATTCCCTCCAGGGAAATCTCATGATTCGCTTTATTTACATCACCATGTAAAAGAATCCTGGCCCCGGTGGCGCTATATATGGATACAGACCGGATATCTGCTCCGGCAGTAATATACAGTTTTCCGGCAACAGGGTTGGGATAAATGGAGAAAAGTGGATCTTTGCTATCCTGGTTGACTCCAGTACTTTCCGACACCACAGTGATTGTACCTGTCATCCCGGCAGTCCAGTGAAGATCGCACCTATAATCGTATACTCCGGGAAGGTTGAAAACAAAACTGTAAACCCACCCCTCGCCTAAATCATTTCCAAACGATTCAGGATTGGAGGTAAATATGGATTGCATCCCGTTTACATTGTGTGTTCCACTTACATTGGTCCACACCACAGTATCACCTGCATTGATAGTTAAATCATTGGGTGTAAACAAAAAGCTGGAAGCTTCTACTGCATGCGAAATCTGGGCTTCTGACAATAATGGAAGTAAAAGCAAGAGAATGAATACCCCTCGATCCTTCAAGCGACCAGATATTGTGGAAATACTCATCATCATCAACTGGTTTAGTTCGTTACACCGTACTTAGTATAAGGATTACCAGTCGAATTAGTTCTCCAATGTGCTGTTAAATTGATGTTAATTAAGACCTTACAATCCCGGGGAGAGCCAAACCTCCAGCCTCTCAATCTCTCCGCTCCTTTCGAAGATCCTGGCGCTTTGTTCCAGCTCAAGGCTGTGTCCGGATACCTGCTGTTCGCTGCCGTCCTTGAAATGCAACACGATACTTTGCTCATCCGCAAGATGGTAAAGCACCGGGACCTGACAGTAGGTAAAGGCAAGGGTATCCTTCTTTAGGTGAAGGCTCTTGCTTTCTCCATTTACATCCTGGTAGAAAAATTCACGCGGTGCCGGAAGAAATTCCTTACGCCTGAGTAAGATGGGATGAAAATGGATGGCGCCCTCGCGAACTAAAACTCCAAGCTCCCCCCACCTGGCAATGATATCCTCCTTCACCTGTCCGGTCATCCCAGGCTGTTGTGCTCCCCTGTTTCCCGGGGTATGCGAATAGGGATCGGTAGGGAATGCGCCATATACTTCGGGGGCCTTATTCAATCCGATTCCCGCCCTGATCTCATAATAGTGTGCTGCCAAGCTGCCGAGTATCTCCGGGGTGCTTCCACCCTCAGCTGCCCTGTAATAGGTTTCGCAAACCGCCAGCAGCAATTTGGAAACCATATGCCAGTAAATGCTTCCAAGGCCTTCATAGCCGTAGAAGGTGCCGGAGCGGCCGGTAAAGGACTGGTGATCAAACAGTCTCTCGTAGATATCCAGGATAAGTTCCCGCTCCTTTTTAAGCAGCGGTGTGTACTTTTCGGGCAAGGCATCAAGGGCTTGTTCCAGAAAACCGGCATTTCTGAAGTCTGAGTGAAAGTGACATACACCGTTCACATCCTTGATCACGATCTGACTGTCAGATTTGTTTAACAGGGATTTTAGCAACTCAGAGCGATTCACCTCCTCCGCAGGGATGATGTTAACTTCCATGAAGGATGGTAGCTTGCGATCGGGATAGAGGATGTAGCTGTATTGATCCTCCCGGAACAGGGCACTCACTTTCAAAACATCCAGCAAATCAATTGCCTCTTCCACCTGCAGGAATCCGGAACTTAATACAGCCACCTGACCCTCCAGCATTTCATATAAGTGCCTCAGGTGGAGCTGATCTCCGTCCACCCTGATCAAATTGTATGCATGGTAGAGCCCGTCTTTCCGCCGGTTGGAAATAATGGTGTGATCGAGTGCCTGAAGAGCTTTGTCAAGGAAATCCAGGACCTGGTCGATCCCCACCTTAGATTTCTTCCCTGAAAATCCCTTATGGTAGAAGGCATTCCGGAAATCACCTCCTGCCTCCCCAAAGACATCCATGCATGCTTTCATGCCCTTGTCGCTTAGCATGTGGTCCGGATCTCGCATCTGCACATCCAGGGCCTTAGTCATCCGGGACAGAAAGCCAGCCACTTCCATTGAAAGGCTCACGCTTTCCTGGGGGGAGCTCGCAAACAATTCCCTGCAGAAAGCAATATATGCCCTCAGGTAATAGGCTGTGACCATGGATACACCATAGCCTACCAGGGCATTGTTGGCATCGTTCCATTCAGGACGCTGGGTATTCATCCAGATGCCCGCACCCGGGATGAAATTAGACCATTTGGAAAGCAGGGTGACCAAAAGCTTTTCGGCCAGGTTCACAAGCACCACCTGTTCATTGGCATCCCATAAGAGCTTCCCGTCCGATCCCACAGCCTCCACCCTTGTCTGGATGGTATCTTCAAGTGTCTGATCAAATACAATGGTGTTGTGCGGATCGGCAAGCAGTTCCCTGTATGGCTTGATCCTGTAAGGAACATTGGCATAAGAAAACAGTTCCCGGGAAAGAAGCAGCTGAAGCTGACCCGGGTGATGGTGGGCCGAAATCTCCAGAAATTTAAGCAGGTAAATAACCTGGTGATCCCCCCAATATCCTATGTTCGACCAGGGATCTGAGGGATCGGGGACCTCCCAGTCCATGCCATGGCGGGTGATCCTGTATGGATTGTACCCATCTGCAGTAGAAGCATTTACAAACTTGCTAATCATGCTCTCCACATAGCCGGGAAAGCTTAGGCCCAGGGCCTCCCAGTTTTGAAAAATATCCCGCCAGTTTCCCTGGTAATCGAGCTTCGGGCTACCATCCTCATTGCGGTTGTCGATGGAGAACTTGTTCCACGGCCGGCTGGGATCGCCATGTCTGCGGCTGAAGGTAAGTGCCAGGTATTCGTAGCACAACCTTTCCAGCCTGGGATGACTCCCAGACCGGGCTTTCTCCAGCAGGGAAGCATAAAGAATTTTGGAGCCAACTCCTTTCAAAAGTTCCCCGGCCTCCTGAACCAGGCCTGCATTGGCCGTTGAGATGTGGGAGAGAAAATCCTCTGCAGGCACCATATAATTCTCCAGGAAAAGGCCGCCGCGCATCACATTGAACAAGACATTGGCCAGATGCCTTGAGCTACTTAACTCATCTTGGCTGCATTGCATGGCGTCAGAGGAGGACAAAAGGGAGAAGAGCTCCGCGCTGCTCCTTTCAATATCCTTGTGGACCCATTGCCTGACCGTTTTCCCGGATTTTATCAGTTTCACCAGGGTGGCCACTCCGGCTGCGTCCTGGTTCACCTCTGCTACAATGTTCCACTTCTGCTGTGCCCCGGCTGGCAACTCCATCCTGGCATGCACCAGGTAAGCGCCCCTGGTGGCTTTGATATCGCTTTCTTGCTGAACCGGCTTTCCCGACCGAAAGGCATTCAGCTGTTGGCTGGAAAGCAGAATGCTTGCCTCATTGAGGCCCTCGGACCAGACCGTGTTCACTTTCAGTGCCTCACTGGGTTCAGCTGCATCTGTGGGCACCGAACTCAGGCGATAGATCCCCAGGGTGGTCCCTGGCACCAGTTCCTGTCTCTTATAGGCATCCAGCAAGTTGCTGGAACTCAATTGAAGTCCTGAGTCCACACTGCTTGGAAGGATATTCTGCAATCCATCCAGAAGCTCAATCTCACGCGTGCCCAAAGCATAATTGATCAAAACGGACCCTTTCACAAAACCAAACTTCTCGCTGTTGTACCAACCGTAACGAAAGGTAAGCTCCAGGTCCTCATTGATCTCCTCAAAGATCACCTTGTTACTGAGCAGGTTCTTGTAAATGTTCCTTTTGACCGAATAGGCTCCGGTGGACACAGCTTGAAAGGGCTCCCACAGCTTCATTTGATCCCCTTCCTTTGCCAGGATAAGTGTTTTGCTTCCGGTCTGGCCCCGGTAGTCGTGTATCTTGTCTTCTGAATAGTAGGGAAACAGGGCTCCCTCTGAGTTTTTTCGGCCGGCAGAAAGAGAGCCGTTGCTGGAGATAAACATCCAGTGGTCGGAGGCACTGACGATGCTCATGAAAAAATCCGGCATCCGGTCCACATTGGAGATCTTGTAAAAGCGTTCCCCATCCAGTTCCACAAATGCGCCCTGTACACTTTCCTCATTGACTTTCACAGGAGTATTGCCAAAAAACACATTACGCCTTGTCATTTCCGGATAATTTTAGCACCAACAGCGAAGGATCTACACTTATTTTACAAGAATCTTTTCGAGTTCTTCCAGGGATTTCCCCTTGGT